>JBFLZA010000140.1:0-15208 GCA_040756535.1 Cyanobacteriota bacterium | reverse complement strand
GGTGGACATCTTGAAATAGCTCAGATTCTGATTGCAAAAGGGGCAGATGTGAATATCGAAGATGGTGGAGATGCTGGGGGAACTGCACTGATGCGGGCGGCAGCAGGTGGACATATAGAAATCGTAAAATTATTGTTAGCCAATGGTGCAGATGCCAGCCTTAAAAGTCTCTACGGTGATACCGCTTTGACTCTAGCTCAACAAAATGGCTATCCGCAAATTGTTGAACTTCTAAAACGAGCTGAATGAAATTGTTGTTTTGTTTCTGGATAATCTGGGTGTGCTTGCTGCCGGATTGTAGTTTAAGCGCTATATCCAGACAATACAATGTTAGGGTTAAAAGATTGAATATAAAAACTTAAAATCGAAAGTAAGAAGGCATTAATTTTAAGGAGAAAGTCTACAGTGATCACTGTTTCTACCTTGTTTTTAGCTATTTTGCCTAGAACGCCTCAAGAAGTTATGACACTGACTATGAGCTTGACGATTGGAATGTACATTATTACTAGGTTAACCGAAGTGATAGTTACACAGAATAAAGAGCATCTTGTCCCTTGGGGTTTGCGAGTGTTTGTTGGAATTATTGCTGTTTTTTTGTTGGTTGTTTCACCTAGCATTGCCCAAATCGATTGGGTTATGATACTGATTATGGGTTTGGCGGAATATACATTATTCCCCAGATGATCAAGGTAATGATAGTTCATAAGAGAGAATGTTTTGCACCTTGGTATGTGCGAATATTAGCGGGAATTAATACACGATTATTTGCGGAAATCACGCTATTATTTTGTCTTTTAGCAATGTGGATTTTATTGGGTGACTATGTCATCAAAACTTTTGACTAAGTTTTTTTGAGCGAAAATTTTTATTTTATTTATCTCCGATGCTTAATTTTTTGAATGCTACCGCTATTGATATCTTGTTTTTGACTGTTCCTGCTCGTCCTAGCACTGTCGATGTCAAGGAAGTGATGATGCTAGGCATTGGTTTGATGATTGAGATGTACGTCCTTACCCGCATGATCGAGGTTATAATCAGCCGAAATAAAAGGTATTTTGTACCTTTTATTGTGCAAATTTTGGCAGGAATTACTATAGCAGTTTGTGTTTTGGGAGCGATAATGCTTTTCAATTTATGGGTTACATTGGGAGAGGATTTATACGAAATATAAATGCCTCAATCCTTACTTAGCAGGAGTTTAAGAAGGAAACCCAACAGCTTACAATTGTAGGAATGATGATTTATGATGATCTATAAATGAAAATCTTTCTTCTTTAACTCCTGACCTTTATTTTCAAGTGAGGCAGGTTGCAAGTGCGACTATAGCTGACAGCTTTCGACACGAGAGAATACTTCTTGACTGATGCTAGGAGCTTTGGCTGACCAAGGATAACCTAAAAGGCACCATTGAAGTGTGAGTACCCTTAACCATGTGGGATGATCGGAACGACAAGATTCTGGCACTCCCAGTTTTACATAAGTTACCGGGAGGTGTCCTTCTCCTCCACGCGGGTTAAAAATTAGCGCGTCCTGCTTCAATCGCGCATCGTCTCTGACTGTCCAACCTACACGACGAGCAAAGCGATCGTATACTTCCGATTCAACACCATATGATGGTGTTTTAGGTTGACGGCTCACCTCTTCATATATCTGTTCGTAGAGTTTCCGTTGAACGCTAAATCCATATTTTCCCTTACTATAAACTGACCACAGGTTATTAATCGTGCGGAGGTCTTTGCAGGGAATCTTCTTCATCTTTCCCTCTGGCAGGTATTCATCAGGTTTTCCTTTAGCAAGCCACAAGAGTTTATTGCTTGTTTCTCGGTCAGCGGCTTTAAGTCTTTGCTTTGCAAGGAGATGGGCTAGCTTGGTGTAGTCTGCTCCTACTTCTGATGCTTCAGAGCCAGTAGTAGGGATATTAAATGAAGTTGATGAAAGGCAAGATTCAGATTGTAGGCCGATAGAACACCTGACTTCTTTATTTGCAATACCAATTCCTATCAGTGCGATCGCAATAAATACAAGCCCCAGAGCAATTATTCTGTTCATAAACCACCATAAAATAAATAATTGATACCTCCAGAAGCAATCAGTCTTAAGCTTACACATATCTAATTTGTCTTGACAGCATTCCTCCCTGAAATCAAGCAATGAGAGTTGTTGCATAAATGTTCAAGCTAGAGGCGATAAGTAATATATCTACAAAGATATAGGCATTACTGATAAGAGGTGCATCTACCATGAAATCGACTAGTGCAGTGGCTCTGATACTTGGTATGTGGGTGTTCAGTGGCTGGGGATGGGGAGTTACTCAAGCTGCCGAACCCAATCTGGGGAGTTCTTTTAAAGATTGGCGTCAAAAGAAAGCCAGTTTGTCAGCCGAGGCGAGAAAGACGGTGGAGGTGCTGTTAGAAGGAGCAGACACAAATGATTGTGAACTCGCTGCCAAAAATCTGTCTAGTGGCACTGAAATGTACCTGATAAGTCGGCAAATCACAGATTTAACTCCTCTAGCAGGGTTCACAAATCTGGAGGTGCTTATCCTTGATAGCAACCAAATCACAGATGTAACGCCTCTAGCAAAACTTACAAATCTGAAACATCTTACCGTTGTAGGCAGCCAAATCACAGATTTAACACCTCTGGCAGGACTGACAAAACTGGAAGAGCTTTATTTGGAAAGTAACCAAATCAAAGATATTACTCCTCTAGCGGGACTTGCAAACTTGAATACGCTTCAACTCATGTACAACCAAATTGCAGATCTCACTCCTCTTGCAGGACTCACAAATCTGATTGAGCTTAACCTCAACTCCAACCAAATCACTGATGTTAGCTCTCTAGCAAGATTAACAAACCTGTTTCTACTTAACTTTGCAGGCAATGCTATTGCACAGCCAACTTGCCCAGTCAGCCGCCCAGATGTTTGCCTCTTTTGAGAACTTACCGAGATAGTTGGTTTGAAATTTCCCGAAAAATATAGACACTACTGATAGGGAGTTGATCAACAATGAATCTGAAGCAAAACTCTGGTCACTGGAAACGCAAAGCCTTATGGATTCTGCTTGCCATCGCTTTAAATTTTCTCTGGACGCAGGACGTTTGGGAAGTTTTTCCATTTGTTCAACACAGGCGGAGGTACTGTTCCCATAATGCAGTCAAGTCACCCTACTGCAATTTTTCGGTCATTCGCACCCTAGAGGGACATTCCACAGCCTCCGCCATTGCCATCAGTGCTGACGGTAAAACCCTGGTTAGTGGTGGGAAAGATAAGGCCATTAAAGTCTGGGATTTGCAAACGGGCGACTTGAGAAAAACACTTCAGAGTAATTCGGGTGAAATTTACACTCTGGCGATCGCACCTAATGGCAACACCATTGTTAGTGGTAGTGGCGATCGCAGGGTTCGGATCTGGAATATTACCTCCGACCAGCGCCCCCGAATGCTCGCGGCGCACTCTTACAAGGTTAACCGGGTTAAAATTTCATCAGATGGAAAGACTATTATTAGTCACAGCGATGACGAGATCAAAGCATGGGATCTTGCTACAGGTCAGCTAAAAGCAACATTTCCATTGCCATTTCCCCATCTCCTAGACATCAGTCCAGATGGTCAAACAGTACTGATTAGATTATCAGACAGTAAAGTTGTGGCCTGGGATGTAGCAACAAACCAGCAAAAAGTCCTCCCGGCATTTTTTAATTCGGTCTCAGCACGCATCAGTCTAGACGGGCAGACACTGGTTACTATCAAAGAAGCAGGAAAACGAAATTTCGAGCTGAAAGTATCGGATTTAGCAACAGGAAAACTCAAGGCACAGAGACGCTTTTCTCGTGAGTTTCAAATATTTAATATCGCTATCAGCCGTAATTTCATTATTGGTAGTACCAGGAAGGGGCTTACTGTGTGGAATTTTCAAACAGCCGAGCTTGAAGCCACTCTGGATAAAGAAAGGATGAGTCATCTGGTTGCCAGTTCTAATGGCAAACTCTTAGCCGGAATTATAGGCGATTCAGACTATCGAAATACCAAAATCAAAGTGTTGCGGCGTCCATGAACTCGAAATCTAAACTGAGCTTTACTTTTGTTTACCGCCTTAGAGATATAGCGCCGTATATTGACATAAGGAAGATTGAGGCTATTAAACACGTTATGATAACACCTAAAAAAAATAAAAAGCGCATTGAACAGGGAAGAGATATCACTGTCATAATCGATATTAGCGATGGCAGTGAAAAATATCCCGATCACCCCGATGATCGTTCAACGATTATTTGGCTGATAGTTGATGGTAGTGCGGCTGACTCAGTGATGGAATCGCCAGTGTTTCAAAAAGCGATCGCATCAGAAATCATCAACTCTTGCAATTCTGTTGGGGCAGTTATCTTTGGTCGATATCAAACTGGGTGGATTTATACCATTGGTTTGATGAGAGATGGCACTATCCAAAAGTTTGAATGTGCAGATGACAATCCTGAGCGAGGTAGTCCATCTTGGGGACAGGTATGGTGCCCTTGAGCCAGCGTAAAGGTTGTGTTTTGGGGATTATCCTACTTCTGGTTTAGATAATACCTCTACGCAGGTAGAAACATTACTATGAGGGATTCATCAAATATGAAATCGACTAGCGCCCTTGCTCTAATAATAAGTACGTGGGTGTTAAGTAGCTGGGTATGGGGAGTTACTCAAGCGGCTGAACCTAGTCCGGGAAGTTCGTTTAAAGAGTGGTGTCAACAGCAAGCCAGTTTGTCAGCCGAGGCGAGAAAAACAGTAGAGGAGCTGTTAAAAGAAGCAGGCACAAGCGATTGTGAACTTGCTGCCAAGGATCTGTCAAGTCGCACTAGGCTTTTCCTAGAGAATGACCAAATCACAGATGTTAGCCCTCTTTCCGGACTGACAAACCTGACTGAGCTTTACCTCAACTTCAGCCCAATCACAGATGTCAGGCCTCTAGCAGAACTGACAAACCTGAAGAAGCTCGGACTGTACTACAACCAAATCACAGATGTCAGCCCTCTGGCAAGACTGACCAACCTGACTGAGCTTTACCTCAGATTGAACCAAATCACAGATGTCAGCCCTCTGGCAAGACTGACCAACCTGAAGTGGCTTGACCTAGATGACAACCAAATCAAAGATGTCAGCTCTCTAGCCAGACTCACCAACCTGGAGACGCTTGACCTAAATAACAACCAAATCAAAGATCTTAGCCCTCTAGCCGGACTCACCAACCTGACTCAGCTTAGCCTAAATAACAACCAAATCAAAGATGTTAATCCTCTAGCTGGACTCACCAACCTGAGTTGGCTTGGTCTCGGCAACAACCCCATCAAAGATGTTAGTCCTCTAGCCGGACTTACTAACCTGAAGTGGCTTATCCTCAGCGAAAACCAAATCACAGATGTCAGCTCTCTGGCAAAGCTCACAAACCTGGAGGAGCTTTACCTTACAGACAACCCACTCGCACAGTCAGTTTGCCCAATCAGTCCCCCAACTGTTTGCAAGTTTGAGGAATTGCCACCAGCAAAAACTTACTAACCATTACTAGACACTACTTATAGGGGGTTCATCAACCATGAAATCAACTAGCTCAGTTGCTCTGACGCTCGGCTTATGGATGTTCAATGGCTGGGGATGGGGAGTCACTCAAGCTGCCGAACCCAGTGTGGGGAGTTCTTTTAAAGAATGGTGTCAACAGCAAGCCAGTTTGTCAGCCGAGGCGAGAAAAACAGTAGAGGTGCTGTTAGAAGAAGCAGGCACAAGCGATTGTGAACTTGCTGCCAAGGATCTGTCAAGTCGCACTGTGCTTTCCCTCCCGGAAGCCCCAATTACAGATCTCAGACCTCTAGCGGGACTTACAAATCTGAAGGATCTTTACCTCACCCTCAACGAAATTACAGATGTAACGCCTCTAGCAAGACTCACAAATCTGGAGAAGCTTGTTCTCAGCCAAAACCCAATTGCAGATGTAACGCCTCTTTCCGGACTCAAAAACCTGACTGAGCTTGACCTCCACGGCAACGATATCAAAGATGTCAGCCCTCTGGCAGGACTCATAAATCTGAAGGATCTTCGCCTCAACAACAACGAAATTACAGATGTCAGCCCTCTAGCAAGACTCACAAATTTGTGGGTGCTTTACCTCAGCTACAACCAAATCACAGATATCAGTCCTCTAGCAGAACTCATCAATTTGAGGTTGCTTAACCTTACAGGCAATCCGCTCGCAGAGCAAACTTGCCCACTTTCTGCTCGTCTAACGGTTTGCGATTTTGAGAAGGAGCCGTGGGTACACTAAGCTTTGTTGAGGTGGAATAATTATGCACAAGCGCCTGAATGACGCTCTTGCTGTAATTACCGCAGGGTTTTTATCTCTATCTACCTTTATCCTGCCACCACAAGCAAGAAGCCAGGAAACAACCCAATCCTGCAAAATAGCTCTGTCAGATGCCAAAAACCGCATCGAACAGGGGAGAGATATCACTGCCATCGCAACTGTTACAGACGGCAGTGAACGCTATCCTGATCACCCCGATGATCGTCCAACAATTATTTGGCTCGAAGTTGAGGGTAATGCTGCTGACTCAGTGATGGCATTGCCAGCGTCTCAAAAAGCGATCGCCTCCCAAATCATCAATTAACGCTGTAACCTTAGCATCTACATTAACGCCTCATTCTTTCAGAGCTTGCGTCAATGCGATCGCATTCTCTTACTCCCCACTAATCTGAACCAATACAGTTCTTTTCCGAGGGCCATCTAAATCAAAAAACAAGATAGATTGCCACGTTCCTAGAGCCAAATTGCCATCTACCACAGGAATGATTTCACTTGTACTCAACATCATCGACATCAGGTGAGAGTGAGCATTCATCGGCTCATCGGGAGGAACAACTCTTAAATGCAAGTCGTTATGCAGATAAGTCTCAGATTCCGGGGCTAACTTCCTCAGATGAACCTTCACATCTTCTAGCAATCGTTCTTCATTTTCATTAATCGCCAATGCCGTCGTTGTGTGTCGGGAAAACACTAGAACTTGACCGCTTTTAATACTTGTCGCCTCCAGGATTTTCTCAATCTGAGGAGTAATATTATAAATCCCAATTCCCTTCTCGGTCTCTACTTCAATGATTTCATTCCTAATCGGCATCGATTCACCTACGGCTGAAGCGGCTGGTTATTAAGTATTTTTTCTTAGGTAATTTTTCCATGAAAAACACCTTTGCTATCCTCTCATATTCCGTCCGCCTCATTCATCAAAAGTTACAACAGCAGGAGAAGGGGCAAAGGAAAGGGGAAAAGGGCAAAGGAATCTCTTGAATAGAACTGTCTGCGTTTAACCTTGTCCCTTAATCAAGTGAATCAGCGCAATGTCATCCAACTTGAGTTCATGCCCACACAGACGGCGATACCATCCGTTGTGTAGAGGAAGACTGAAAAATCCCAAGCGTAAAATTTGGTATCTTTCCCTATTCAAAAAGAAATCGTTCTGTTAGTCTTTTAAAACTAGATGATATGGGCTAACAAACAGGGAAAGAACTGAGTAAATTTTTAGCAAATTTTAATAATTCATGATGAAGCATTATAGTGACGACTGGATTCAAGAATGGTGCCAACTCAACGGTTGGACAGATTTATATATCGAGCGTACTCACTTCTGGGCTTTCCCCCCAGGAGCCGTCATGCCCGAACCCCTTCCTCCAGACGCGCTGCGATGGATTAAAGCCCAAAAAGGATTAAGTGGTGAGGAACGAGGCTGGTCAATTGCAGCTATAGTTTTCACTGTAATAGCGGCAATCATGAGCTATGTTTTCAAGTCCCCAATGCCCATCGTTTTAGCTTTTGCCTTTGGAGCAATCACTGTTGGTCTTCTGGAGGTTGATGACGATGAGAGAACCAAACCCGATAGATGATGAGTCTGGGGCAGTACGATCGCCGCTTGCAAAGCGATGCTGCCTGCTTGCGATCGCCTTTCCTTGGAATCCCCTAAGGCGATCGCCTATTATTCCTGACATGGAATAAAGAAATCGGGTTAGGCAGCCATCGACTTGTAGGGTGCCTTCTGGGGACTACTGTTCGTTGATATTTTAGATAAAACTACAAATCCTTTAAAAAAGAAATTAAGCTAAGTGATTAGATAGGAATTAAACCCGCTTGGAAAAAGCGGGGCTTCCACGTTCAAGGTTGGTCTGTGAAAATTCTGCTAGTGGAAGATGATGAGCTTGTTGCCGAAGCCCTTAAGGACGCTCTAACAGCTCAACATTATTTAGTCGAAGTGGCAGCGGACGGTAAAGAGGGTTGGGAACTCGCAGAAGCGTTTGAGTACGACCTGATTTTGCTGGATTGGATGCTGCCCAAGCTCGATGGTTTGACCTTTTGTAAGCAGCGGCGGCAAATGGGCGATCGCACCCCAATTATGCTGTTAACCGCTCAAGACACCAGCACCAAAAAGGTGATGGGATTAGATGCTGGGGCAGATGACTACATTGTCAAGCCCTTTGATTGGCAGGAGTTATCCGCTCGGATTCGGGCGTTGCTGCGTCGGGGAAGTTCCACTGCCACACCGATATTAGAGTGGGGTTTACTCGCTCTTGACCCCAGTAACTGCCAAGTCACCTATGACCAGCAAATACTGCATCTTACAGCTAAGGAGTACTCTCTTTTAGAGCTGTTTTTACGTAACCCTCAGCGCATCTACAGCCAAAGTGCACTGCTCGACCATCTTTGGTCATTTGCAGACCCTCCTTCTGAGAATACCGTTAGAGCGCATATCAAGAGTTTGCGGCAAAAACTCAAGAAAGCCGGAGCAGCAGGGGATTTGATTGAGACAGTTTACGGATTGGGGTATCGTCTCAGATCAAAAGAAGAGTTGCGATCGCAGTCCTTAAATCATACAGAAGGCTCTACCAACGGAGGCGCTTCCCCAACGCGATCGCAATTGGATAGGAATGCCTCCAACCAAACTCCCCCAGCGACAGCAACCCCTGACACCTCGCCATCGACTCCCCACGAATCAACAACAGAATCGCCCATTCCTGTGGAACTGAGGGCGATTTGGGAACGGAGTAAGGACAAATATGGCGATCGCATTACGATTTTAGAGCAAGCGATTGCTGCGGCGATCGCAAGGACTCTGAGTGAAGAATTACGACAACGAGCCATCGTTGAAGCCCATACTCTGGTAGGGTCGCTAGGTAGCTTTGGCTTAATGGAAGCCTCCCGTCTGTCTCGTGAAATCCAACAGGCATTTCAAGCAGAGGGAGAATGGAGTCAAACGCAAACAGTGCATCTATCTCAAGGGGTAGCAGCATTGCGTCAAACGCTAGAGCAACCCCTAACTCCTAAGAACTCGGTAGAAACATTACCACCAACATCTCCCCCTCCACCGACAACCCCAACGCCCAACCCCCACCTATTAATCGTTGATGACGATGCGGAACTCTCGCTGGCTTTAGTATCAGAGGCTTCCTCCTGGGGAATACAAGCAGAGATTGCCACCGATTTATCCCAAGCCAGAAATGCGATCGCTCGTGATCGACCCGATGCCGTACTTTTGGATTTGTGCTTTCAAGGACTTGAGGAGAAAGGTTTTGAGCTGTTAGCAGAACTCACAACCCAGCAACCACCGGTGCCTGTAGTCGTATTTACAGCTCAAGAAAGTTTTGCTCAACGCGTCAAAGTTGCTCGTTTGGGTGGACGGGTGTTTTTACAAAAACCCGTATCTCCTAAATTGGTGATGGAAGCGATTTCTCAAGTGCTGCAACAATCAACTACCCCTGAAGCGAAGCTGCTCATTGTAGACGACGATCCACAATTACTGGATTTTTTGCATACGTTATTAGAGCCTTGGGGATTTAAAATCACCCTGCTAGATAATCCCCAGATCTTTTGGGATACGCTGGAGCAGACAATGCCCGACTTACTGATTCTGGATGTGGAAATGCCTGAATTAAGCGGTATTGACCTGTGCCAAGTCGTGCGTAATGACCCACACTGGAGTAATATCCCCGTGCTGTTTCTCTCAGTGTTCACTGACGCCCAGACAGTGCAGCAAGTATTTACAGCAGGTGCAGATGATTATGTCAGTAAGCCGATTGTGGGGCCAGAACTCGTTGCCCGTATCCTCAATCGCCTAGAGCGAGTCCAAATTTTACGCCAACTGCACAAATTAATGGGTTAACTTAACCGTATTAGCCATCGGTACAACTCCTTCATTTCTCTATAGTTCAAACCTAATCACAAGCTTTCACAAGGGGAACACGCTTGGTTGGATACGCCTTCAAGATGATGTTTCAACCTTTATGAAAAGCCTTTTGCCAGAACAAGAACAATTATGATCATCGGACTTGGGCTGACTTCGCTGATTTACTTGGGTTCTGTTGTACAAGCTAGCCATACGAGTATGATGTTACTCTTTGGCTCCAGCCTCAATCTCATATTCTGCCTATGGCTGTACTATTTTTTAAACTGCCAAATTACAAAGCGCCAGCAAGCAGAAGCCAAGTTTCAAGATTTATATAACCATGCTCCTTGCGGCTATCATTCACTCGATGAAGACGGCACCTTTATTGCGATTAACGATACCGAATTAAGCTGGTTGGGTTATAGCCGTGAGGAAGTTGTCGGCAAGCTCGAGATGACAGATTTGCTCACACCGGAAACGGTAATTCCTTTTGATCAAGCCTTTGGCTGCCTGCGATCGCAAGGATGGGTTAAAGATGTAGAAATCCAACTAATCCGCAAAGACGGCACAATCTTACCCGCACTGTTGAGTGCTACTGCTATCCGAGATGAGGCCGGTAATTTCGTTGCCGCTCGCGTTACCATCTTCGACATCACAGTGCGTAAGCAGACGGAGGAAGCGCTACGGCAAAGCGAACAACGGTTCCGTTTAGCCGTGGATAACATTCCCGATTCCTTCGTGATTTATGATGCCCAGCGGCGGTTGCAGTTTGTCAATGCGGAAGGACTCAGACGCACCGGCCTGCCGGAGGAGGCGATACGGGGACGCACCGATGAGGAAATCCACCCGATAGAAGTCAGATCGGGATATTTACCCACTCTTTTACAAGCTGTAGAAACGCGCACCTTACAAACTACCGAATGTACGATCACATTGCCGACGGTTGGCACGTTTACAGTCGCTGCTACCTATGTTCCCTTGCTGGATGAACAAGGGGAAATCTATCAAATTCTCGGCATTACTCACGATTTGACCCAACGTAAGCGGGTAGAACAAGCTCTGCGAGAGAGTGAAGAACGGCTGCGTCTAGCTTTAGAGGCGGCAGATATGGGGACTTGGGACTGGAATATCCTAACCGATCAAATTACCTGGTCAAGTAATCCTCAACACCTGTTTGGTGGGGCTACTGATCGTTTAGCAGGAAGCTATGAAGCCTTAGAAACTTGCATTGTTCCAGAAGACCGGAAATTGTTCATGCAGGTCATGAAACATGCTCGTCGAACACGGCATGACTTTCAGCATGAATTTCGTCTCGTTTGGCCGGATGGCAGCATTCATTGGATGGAAGGAAAGGGAAAATTCTTCTATGACGAAGCGGGGCGAGCTATCCGCATGGTGGGAACACTCATGGATATTAGCGATCGCAAGCAAGTTGAGACGCAGTTAAAGCAATCAGAACAGAAGTTCCGCCAGTTAGCCGAAAACATCAATCAAGTGTTTTGGATGAGTAATGCCGATTTAAGCGAGATTCTCTATGTTAGTCCTGCCTTTGAGGAAATTTGGGGACGCTCTCGTGAAAGTTTGTACACCAACCCCAAATCCTTCCTCGATGCGATTCACCCGGATGATCGACGATTAGCGATCGCTAATCTCGAACGTAACCTCAGTGGAGAATTTGATATTGAGTATCGCATTGTTCAACCGGACGGCTCAGTGCGCTGGATCAGAGATCGAGCCTTTCCTATCCGCAATGAGTCGGGAACCGTTTATCGTCGCGCTGGCATAACTCAAGATATTACTCAAGAAAAGCAGGCAGAGGCATGTCTCCTTCAGGTGAATGAGGAACTCGAAGAGAGAGTTGCCAAACGGACAGCTCAATTAAAACAAGCAGCGGAGCGTTTGCAACGCGAACTCTTAGAACGTGAACGAGTGGAGCGTGCGCTGCGAGAAAGTGAAGAACGCTGGCAATTAGCAATCCGGGGTAGCAAAGATGGTATTTGGGACTTAAACCTCCAAACTGATGAAGTCTTCTACTCTCCCCGGTGGAAGGAGATGCTGGGGTATGAAAACCATGAGATTGGCAACCACTTGGATGAATGGCTTAAACGGGTTCATCCCGACGATTTGGAGCGGACAATACAAATCTACCAAGACCATCTGAGCAGAAAAACGCCATTCTATACAAACGAGCATCGACTACTGTGTAAAGATGGGACGTACAAATGGATTTTGACCAGGGGGCAGGCGCTGTGGGATGAAAAGAGCAACCCCATCCGAGTGACAGGTTCTCATACTGACATTAGCGATCGCAAGCAGGCAGAGGAAGCCCTACGGGAGAGCAAAGAGCAGCTACAGGCAATTTTAGACAACTCCCCAACGGTGATTTACCTGATCGATGTCCAGAACAGACATCTACTGGTTAATCGTGGGTATGAACACTTAGTTGCTTTGAGCAACGAGCAAATCGCCTTTCAAAGTCTATACGATGTTTGGCCCCAGGAAATCGCGGATACTTTTGTCTCGAATAACCGAAGGGTACTAGAGCAGGAAACACCCATTGAAATCGAAGAAATTATCCCTCATGATGATGGGCTACACACCTATTTCACCATCAAGTTTCCTCTCTATGATGCCAATGGTTCTCCTTATGCAGTTTGTGGTATCTCTACCGATATTACTGAGCGTAAGCAGGCAGAAGAGGTACTGCGGAAACAAGCTTGTATTTTTGAAAACCTCTACGATGGCGTTATCCTTACCGACTTAGACGGTTGCATTATTGATTGGAACCCAGCAGCAGAACGGATTTTTGGCTATGCCAAAGTAGAAGTGTTAGGCAAAGCAACTGGAATTTTGCATAAACCCGAAGAGGTTGCCATGCTGACACCGAAGATCGTTAAGGAGGTATTAGCGACGGGTCGCTGGGCTGGTGAGGTAAACTTTATCCGCAAAGATGGCACGGAGGGCGTATGCGAAACTGTGGTTGTACCATTGTACTCCCAGCAGGGTCAGGCGATCGCAACCATCGGCGTTAACCGCGACATTACCGATCGCAAACAGGCTGAAGCGGCATTGCGCCAAGCTTACGACGAGCTAGAACTTAGGGTTGCCGAACGGACTCAGGAACTCGCCAAAGCCAACGAAGAATTACAGCTAGAAAATGCCGAGCGCAAGCGGGTAGAAGCAGAACTCAAAACTCGTGCAAGGCAGCAAGCGGCAGTTGCCGAATTGGGTCAAAAAGCACTGGCAGGTCAGCCTCTGTCGATGCTGATAGACCAAGCTGTTGCTCTGATTGCTCAAATCCTTGATGTAGAATACTGCAAAGTCTTAAAACTCCTTCCTGATGGCAAAACTTTACTGTTACGGGCAGGCGTCGGTTGGCACGACGAATTGGTGGGACAGGTAACTATCGGTGTAGAGCTTAATTCTCAAGCAGGCTATACCTTACTTTCCCGTGAACCGGTCATTGTTGAAGACTTACGCACAGAGATGCGCTTTGGTGGCTCATGTCTCCTGCGCCAGCATCAAGTGGTTAGCGGTTTGACTGTGATTATTCCAGGCCAGCACCGTCCCTATGGAGTTTTGGGAGCGCATACAAGCCGACTCCGGAAATTTACTGAAGATGATATTCACTTTCTCCAAGCGACTGCTAATGTGTTGACTACAGCGATCGATCGCCAACGGGCAGAAGAGGCGTTGCGGCGAGCTCATGACGAGTTAGAAATTCGAGTCACCGAACGCACTACCGATTTGGAAAAAGCCAATGCAGAACTGCAGCAAAAAATTATTGAGCTCCAGCTTTCTCAAGAAGAACGGGCAAAGTTAATTGCCATTCTCGAAGCCACACCTGACTTCGTTGCTACTGCCACCGTTGATGAACAGGTACACTACCTAAACAGTGCAGCTCGCAAGGTATTTGGATTTGGAGAACATGAGGATTCTACTCATTTCACCATCGCCGATTCTCAACCCGATTGGGCGTATGAAATTCTTCGCCATGAAGGAATCCCAGGAGCCATGCGTGATGGGGTTTGGATGGGTGAAACAGCTATTTTAAATCACGATGGCAGGGAAATACCCGTCAGCCAAGTGATCATTGCCCACAAATCCCCCGATGGCAATGTAAAAATGCTTTCAACCGTTGCTCGCGACATCACGCAACAAAAGAAAATCGCTGCAACACTGTTTGAATCCGAGCGTCGATGGCGCAGCTTGCTGGAGAATGTGCGATTAGTAGTAGTGGGAATGGATAACAAGGGTAGGGTGGACTATGTCAATCCCTGTTTCTTGGATTTGGTTGGGTATACCAAAGCAGAAGTCATGGGACAAGACTGGTTTGAGATGTTCCTCCCACAGCACCAGAAAAAGCGGCAGCAGAACAATTTTGTAGAATTACTAGAGCAGGAATTTTATACCCACAACCAAAGCATCATCCTCACCAAGTCGGGTGAAGAACGAGTGATTGCCTGGAACAACACGCTGCTCCAAGATTTGCAAGGCTATGTGGTTGGTACCCTAAGCATCGGGGAAGATATCACGGAGCGCCAGGTTATTGAACGCATGAAAGATGAGTTTATCTCCGTGGTGAGTCACGAACTCCGTACCCCACTAACCTCTATTCACGGTGCTTTGAACCTGCTATCTAGTGGGTTGGTCGATACTCACTCTGACAAGGGGCGGCGCGTCATCGAAATTGCCGCTCAAAGTGCTGAACGCTTAGTGCGGTTAGTCAACGATATCCTAGAACTGGAACGCCTAGAGTCAGGCAAAATCAGCTTACTTAAACAAACCTGTGATGCAACGGAGTTAATCACCAAAGCCATGGAGATGATGCAGGTGATGGCGAATCGAGCGGGTATTACCCTGTGTGTGTCTGCCCAAGCCATCAATCTCTATGCCGACCCCGATCGCATTATTCAAGTATTGACAAATTTACTCGGTAATGCTATAAAGTTCTCGCCCAGAGGTTCTACAGTTTGCTTATCTGTGGAACAGGGAACCCAAGAAGGAGGATACAGGGATAGCCGGAG
>JBFLZA010000139.1:0-15226 GCA_040756535.1 Cyanobacteriota bacterium | reverse complement strand
ATGGAGATGATTCGCACAGGGGAAGAAACAGGCAATCTGGACACGGCATTAGAAAACTTAGCCCAGCACTACCAACAAGAATTAGAACATGGTCTACACCGATTAGAGAGTAGTTTTCGTCCTTTGAGCTTGGTTGCGATAGCTAGTTTAGTTGCGGTTATAGGCATTCGCGGCCTTACTCTGCTACTCAACTCCTTACCAGAATGATTAAGCTGTTGTGCTTACTGTAAGGAAGGGGGAAAGGGAAAAGGGGAAGGGGAAAAGGTAGATCAATCGACCTCTAAAATCTAGAAAGATCCCTCCCCAACCCTCCCACCCCTCCGCCTGCGGCACCTCCCCTTGGTAAGGGGAGACAGGGGAGGGAGCAAGATTTTCAGTCACGCCACTACATCTACTCAGCTTAAAGTCCCCCTTTTTAAGGGGGATTTAGGGGGATCTACCCGTTGATAACAATTAGATATTCCTCCTTACTGCCTATACAGCTAAGGAGATTTTTTTTAATCAGCAGTGCGTTAAAAGTGCAGTAAGGGTCAAGCATTTCAGGAAGATTGTTGCTGACCCAACTGAGTACGCGCTGTGAAAACATTAACCCCCAAAACCTGCGACCTTACCCTAGTGACAGACCCCGTCGAATCAGCAAAAACGGCTGGACTGCGCTACGTTACAGATGATAGTCCTGGGATTTGCCGCCAGCGTCGAGGGAAGGGTTTTAGTTACATTGGCGTTGATGGTAAACGGCTAACCGATAAATCAGAAATTAAACGCATTGATTCTCTTGTCATTCCGCCTGCCTGGAACGATGTCTGGATTTGCCCTATTGCCAACGGACATCTGCAAGCGACTGGACGGGATGCCAAAGGACGCAAGCAGTACCGTTATCATCCCCACTGGTGTACGGTACGCTCTCAGACTAAATTTAATCGCATGATTCCCTTTAGCGCCGCACTTCCTGTGATTCGCGAACAAATCAACCGTGATTTAGCTCATAAGGGGTTGCCGCGAGAGAAGGTACTTGCTACTGCGGTGCGACTTTTAGAAACCACCCACATTCGCATCGGGAATGCTGAGTATGCACAGGAAAACAAAACCTTTGGTTTGACGACATTACGCAATCGCCATGTGGACGTAACGAGTACAACGATTCACTTTCACTTTAAAGGCAAAAGTGGTGTCAAGCATGATATTGAACTGCGCGATCGCAAATTGGCAAGAATTATTAAGCGCTGTCAAGATATCCCTGGATACGAATTGTTTCAATATGTTGACAATGAAGGGCAACGCCATAGTATTAGCTCTGAAGATGTCAACAATTACCTCCGAGAGATTACGGGCGAAGACTTTACAGCAAAAGACTTCCGCACTTGGGCGGGGACTGTGTTGGCAGCACGAGAACTAAAGCAGATGCCACCGTTTGAATCGCAAACTCAAGCAAAAAAGAATGTAGCACAGGCGATTAAAGCCGTGGCAAAGGAATTGGGAAATAAACCCGCTACCTCCCGCAAGTATTATGTGCATCCTGCCATTATTGATGCTTATCTCGAAGGGACGTTGGGAGAAATGCTCGAAGAATATAGCAATTCAACGTCCGATGATTCACCCTATAATTTGAGTTCAGAAGAACGTGCTGTCGTTGCTATCTTGGAGCGATCGCTAACTGATTTAGAAAAATGACGAGGGCTTAGGGAAGTGTAGTTATGCCTAATTTACCTTGTGCGCTCGCTCCCCTAACATCAAGGCAATTTGGCACAAGCGATCGATCTGTAGTTATTGTCAGTGTGCGATCGCTTTAACTAAAGCGTAGAGTGGAGTCACCTGCTACATTAAGGATTCATCGTTAGAATACTACCAGTACACGTAAACCCGACCAAGACACAACCATGATTACTCAAGTGATGGTTCAGCCCTCATCCTGGGTAGAGTCTGGAATCAAAATCAGCAAAGTTAGGAATCTAAATCTATTCAAATTTACTGATGAGCTACAGTTTCGTCTTGATGAAATTTCAGAGAAAAAAAAAGCTGGATTGATAACACTAGAAGAAGAAGCTGAACTGGCAGGAATCTTGGAACTTGACAGAATTTTTACCTTGCTGAACGCCAGAATAATTGCTGAGTCATGACAGTTAATGAGGGAACTCGAAAACTAGTAAGAGAGAGAGCGAAATATCTTTGCGAATACTGTCATTCTTCAGAAGAAGCAAGTGCAGCTCTGTTCTCTATCGATCATATCCTTCCCCAGTCGCTTGGTGGCTCGGATGACCCTAATAACCTAGCCCTAGCTTGTCAACGTTGCAATGGATATCGCTATAACTTCACAACTGGCATCGATCCACAAACCCAGGAAATTATCCCCCTATTTAATCCTCGTCAGCAAAAGTGGTCAGAGCATTTTATTTGGACGGCAGATGGTTTAAAAATTATAGGTATTACTCCTACTGGTAGAGCTACTTGTAACCGCTTAGACCTCAACGATGAACGCCATAATGAAGGCTCTATTGTTAAAGCACGTCGTTTGTGGGTGCGGGGTGGTTGGCATCCGCCAGATGAAGACCCGCGACAAGCAAGTGAGGAAGATTAACATCCTATCCTTGAAAGAACAGCCATTAGCGATCGCACGTCTGCCTAATTCCCACTATGCGCTCACGGTTCCGTTACATTAATAGGACTTACGCCTTTATCAAGTGGTAATAGCGCTTTATTTAGAATAACCCCCCGTACAAACGAGGGGTTATTGTATGTAATTCCTAGTTTTTAAAGGGAGCTAAGTGGATTCACTCTAGCTATTTTTGTGACTATTTTTGCCACCTTCTCGACCAATTTCAGCCATGTGTTCGCGGTCTTGACTTACTGCTTCGCCTCCTTTATGACCAGCTTCTCGAGCTTCCTCAGAAGTAAACTCATGTGCTGTTCCTTTCTCATGTGCCGCCTTTCCACCTTTGCTGGCAATTTCTCTTTGTTTGTCCTCATCCATTGAGGCAAATCCACGGTTGCTTGTATCTGACATAGCTATACTTCCTTTTCTTGAAAATTTGTAGTTTAACTCTTTTCAAGATAGGAAGAAAAAACTTCTACTGCTTCTCTCTAGAGAGGAAGAACTATCTCTTACTGAGGCGTTAGGTATAAATTCTGCGTTTTCCTAAAAATGTATCCTATGTTACTTGTTGACGGCTTAAGCAACTTGGACTATTCCCTTAAAAAGCTGAGTGGACAAACGCGATCGCACATTAGCCACCTGAAGCACGATGGAGGTACGGGGAGCGATCACATCTCTAATGTGTATTTCTTATACCCTTTCTCTGTAACAATACAATTAATAATTTGCCCTCATCGCTTATGGGGCTCGCGTTTATCACGCTATATTAAGCGCATCTTCACGGAGAATTGGTATTAAACGAACTCATAGAGGGTTTTTAAGAAAAAAGGAATGTGGTACCTAGGGTTATCACTCTGTTCTGAGTAAAATCTTCCTATTTCTAACAACAGTTGCTCCCTAAATGTTTCAGGTGAACGCGGCCAGTCACTGGGGGGCTGTACTTGATTCCAATGGTTTTTAGCTTTTTTAATTGTCAATAAAGCAAAGACTAACTCATCCTTTCGGTTCTCATCTCCAGCCTTTTGAAACTGGTTTTTCCATGAATCCTGCAACTTGCCTATTTCACTACAATCTAGTCCAGAACAGCAACTAATACGATTGAATACCCTTGATGCATTATTCAGTAAATCCAAGTCGTTACTAATTTCATTTGCCATAGTAATATAAATATCTTGAAGTCTAAGGGAGTTATTATTATAAAGCGGAGTAACCGAAAAATTTTCAAATACTGATTGAAGGTCGGGTATCAAAAAATAGGCTTCTTTATGGATTAAACCTGTAACCCATATACGATGCTGTTCTACATTTTCTATCTTTATTTTGAATTTTTCGTAAAGCTCACGATAGATTGCTTCTGTATCTGCATAATCATAATCGTTAATTTTTTGCAATTGTAGATCTAGATCTACAATTGCAAAAAGTTTATTTGGAGATAAATATGAGTTACTACTATCTTCACTGTTTAATTCTAAAAGAGTGAAGTAGGTATCTATTACATCTTTGCGATCGCCGCAGTTAAAAAATTGGGGTCGATATTGCTTCCACGATTGTAGAACACAGGCTTTATAGAAGTTTGAATCTGGCATCTCCTCCATTCTTCCGTATGATTGAGGCGATGGTCTGCCCTGAATTTTTGGAATATCACCTTCACATAGCACAACAATTTTATTCAGAATCCTACGAGATTGAAGAATTGTTGTACAGTGTTGCTCTAGCTGTTCTCGACTAAGACTCATATTTAGGGTTAGGCTTCTTGTTTCCTAAGAAGTTTTGGCTCCAGTTCCTTAACGTGAGAAGGTGTGAGAGCCTGACAAAGTTCGTATGAATGAGTTGCAAGGATGTATTGATTATTTGGTGCCCAATGTTGGAGATCTGAGATTATTTGATATTGCCAATCAGGATGAAATGCAATTTCAACTTCGTCCATTAGAACAATTGCATTTTCTATATTACGATACTTTATCCACATATAAATGCTAAGTCTTTTTAGCTCACCATGGCTTAGATCTTCTGGATTAAGTTCTATACTATTTTCATCTCTATCCAAGTAAAAATTCACTCCCGCAAGATCTATATTTAGATTTACCTTCTTATTTACTAATATTGCATTTAAATCCTTTATCAATTCTTTGTAGTTATTTCCATATTCTCCTGTTTCTATAGCTTCTATAAAATCTCTATCTCTAGCAGCTTTAAAGGATTCAATAAGTAGATCTACTGCAAGAAAATCATATGCAAAAAAACCTGGAAGTTTAGATTTTGCCTTTTGAAGTTCAGAATAATAGTTATTATTCTCATCACTTTCATCTTCCTTACTATCATTACTTGGACTTCTAAACAATAATTTCCTAGATTCTTTAGAAAGAAAAATAAATACTTGTGTAGCAGGAGCTGCAATAAATACTTTCTGCGACAGCTTCTTCAAAAAAGATTCTGCTTGATCTATATCTACATTATCTATTTGACAGAGTAAAACTTCATTTTCATCTTCATTTTCATCTTCATTTTCATTTACTGAATATTTGTATATATATATTAATTTATTATTCTGTAAATATTGAGTAACTTTTTCTAGTAATAAATCCATTTGGTCGCGTTTTTTATGAAGTTGCTCAACTTCGGACTCAGCTATCTTCAATCCTTGTTCAATTTCTACTTGTTGTAATTTATTAAAATTCTTTTTTGTATCAGAAATTGCTCTCTGTTTTCTAAAAATTTCAAGTCTGATTTTTCTGAGATCTTCTAATATAGAAAAGTTGAGATATTTATACTCGTTAGTTTCATTATTTCCATTGTTATTATCATCAATATCGCTACCTTTATCTTGATTCAACAAACTCCTGATATAGGAATTCTTATAAGAAAAGAACTCAAGCTTGACACTTTTGTCTCCATCCCAAACTTCGACTATAGCTATTACTCTCTTCTTCGCGTTTTCAGGAATCTTAAAGCCGTTAAGCATATTCTTCAAAAAGACTTTTTTATCAGAGCAAATAGAACAGTGAAGCAGTACAAAAATTAATTGTAGAAGTGTACTTTTACCACCCCCATTAAGACTGCCAATCGGAAAAATACTAGGAGTAAATTCCTTTTCAAAAGTGATATCAACATCCTTTAAAACTCGAAAATCGGGAACTTGAATTCGTTGTAAGTGCATAAAATGCTCCTATTTTGACTTGATATTAACGTTAGAAAACCAGCTAGGTAGGATGAGTATTGCTCACCCCAACCCTTGAGACTTTATAGAATGAGTCTAGCAATGCAGGATGATCTTAGCTAACCTTGCGCTCTGACAAGCTACTCGTGAGAGCCAAGTATTAAGCTACTGTAAATTTAAGTTGCATCATCGGGACGGGCAAGATGCCCATCCCACAAGAAATCTGGTCAATATCAACGGGTGAGTTAAATGGCAATAGCTTAGGACACTCAAACGCGATCGCATCCCCCTCCCCCACAACCAAAGAAATAGGGCGGACTCCGAAGTCCGCCCCATCTTTAGAAGGTCATGCTGATTTCAACTAGCTCTAACTAAACTGTTGTCGCCTCCTGTCTAGTGACCAAACCCTCCTCAACTACGGGAACAGAAGCATTTCCCGGCTCAGTTTCGGGATGGAATAGTGTGGCTCCCAGTTGGCAACCCCGGTAAGCCAGGATGTACAGTTCCTTCAAGTCGCGAATCAATGGATAGCGTGGGTTTGCGCCTGTACATTGGTCGTCAAATGCTTGGTCTGCCATTTCTTCCACTTGTTCGTAGAAGGCTTTATCCTCATCTGAGAGCACTTCCTTAATCGTCAGTGGAATATCTAACTCCTGCTTGAGATTTTCTACCGCTGCTACAAGTTTCTCAACTTTCTCTTCTTCAGTATTGCCGCCAAGTCTCAGGTAATCGGCAATCTGAGCATAGCGCCATTTTGCATTAGGATACTTGTACTGCGGGAAAATCGCTTGCTTGAATGGCACGTCGGTAGCGTTGTAGCGGATGACATGGGAAATCATCAGCGCATTCGCCAAACCATGTGGAACATGGAAAGTGGAACCTAGTTTGTGTGCCATTGAGTGGCAGATTCCCAGGAAGGCATTGGCAAACGCCATCCCTGCCATCGTTGCCGCATAATGCACTTTCTCCCGCGCTTTGGGGTCGTTTGCCCCGTTCTTGTAAGCACTCGGTAGGTACTTAAACAGGAGCCGAATTGCCTCTAGTGCCTGCCCGTTGGTAAACTCGGAAGCGACGACTGATACATAAGCTTCTAGCGCGTGAGTTAAGGCGTCAATACCACCATAAGCGGTAAGCTTCTTGGGCATATGCATCACCAACTCTGGGTCTACGATCGCCATATTCGGAGTTAGTGCGTAGTCTGCCAGAGGATACTTAATCCCCGTGCGCTCATCCGTCACTACCGCGAATGGTGTCACTTCCGAACCCGTTCCCGATGTCGTGGGAATGGCAACCATAAGCGCTTTTTGTCCCAAACTCGGTAATTCATAAACCCGCTTACGGATATCCATAAACCGGGTAGCTAACCCTTCAAATTCCGTCTCTGGATGCTCGTACATCAACCACATCACCTTGGCAGCATCCATCGGTGAACCGCCCCCAATGGCAATAATCACATCAGGATTGAAGGTGTTCATCAGCGTCAATCCCCGATTTACCGTACTCAAAGACGGGTCGGGTTCAACGTCATAGAAGACATCATACTTGACTCCGATTTCTTCCAAAACCTCTTCAACGCCACGAGTCACCCCTAAGTTGTATAGCGGTTTGTCGGTAACGATAAACGCCCGTTGCTTCCCAGCTAACTCCCGTAGTGCGATAGGCAGACAGCCATACTTAAAGTAAATTTTCGGGGGAATGCGGAACCAGAGCATATTTTCCCGCCGTTCGGATACTGACTTGATGTTCAGCAGGTGATGGGGGCCAACGTTTTCACTGACGGAGTTACCCCCCCAACTGCCGCAACCCAGGGTGAGAGAGGGGTCGAGTTGGAAGTTGTATAAGTCACCAATTGCCCCTTGAGAGGACGGCGTATTAATGAGTACGCGTGCCGTTTCTACTATCGTTTCATAGTCTTTGATGCGATCGCTATTAGATGGGGCAGTATAGAGAACAGCAGTATGACCCATTCCCCCAAATTTAATCAACTGCTCAGCTTTTTCGGCTGCGTCTTGGAAGTTTTTCGCCCGATACATCGCCAGGATGGGGGACAGTTTCTCATAAGCGAAGGGTTCTGAGGTGCTTACCTCTTCAACTTCGCCAATCAGCACTCTGGTGCCAGGGGGGATGGAAATTCCAGCTAATTGAGCCAACTTCTCGACGGGTTGACCCACTATCTCTGCATTCAAACGCCCATCGACAATAATCTTGCGCCCTACCTTTTCCCGTTCTTCTGGGTTGAGGAAGTAAGCGCCACGATCGCTAAATTCTTTCCTAACTGTCTCGTAAACCTCATCTACAACAATAACCGACTGTTCACTGGCGCAAATCATGCCATTGTCAAAGGTTTTACTCAGCAGAATAGACGAGACCGCCATTTTAATATGAGCCGTTTCATCAATTAATGCCGGGGTATTCCCTGCACCCACTCCCAAAGAAGGATGACCGGAGGAGTAAGCCGCTTTCACCATTCCAGGGCCACCAGTAGCGAGGATGAGGCTGATATCCGAATGCTGCATCAACGCTTGGGACAGGGGCACGGTTGGTTCATCAATCCAACCGATAATATCTTCAGGAGCACCCGCTTCCACGGCAGCTTTTAGGACAATTTTTGCTGCTTCTGTCGTGCATTTCTTCGCTCTGGGGTGGGGGGAGAAGATAATTCCGTTGCGGGTCTTGAGAGCGATTAAGGCTTTAAAAATTGCCGTTGAAGTGGGGTTCGTTGTGGGGACAATACCTGCCAGAATTCCTACGGGTTCAGCAATTTTTTGGAAGCCAAAGGACTTGTCTTCTTCAATAACACCGCAAGTTTTTTCGTGCTTGTACTTGTTGTAGATAATTTCGGAAGCAAAGTGGTTTTTAATCACTTTGTCCTCAATAATTCCCATGCCCGTTTCGGCAACTGCCATCTTGGCAAGGGGAATTCTTGCAGAGTTAGCGGCAAGAGCAGCTTTTTTGAAGATTTGGTCTACTTGCTCTTGGCTATAGGTTGCGTATTTTTTTTGAGCCGCTTTGACTCGTTCAATCAGTTGCTCTAATTCCTGGTTGTTTGTAACGGTCATAAATGTCTCCATACCACTTAATCAGTCTTTGCTGGATCGTTCGGTTTTTGATTGGTTTCATCGATCAGAGGATGGATTTTGAATGAGCCATTGCGGCAAGCATTTGGATGCTGATTTCAACGTGTTCAAAATCCCGATTTTCAAATAACTAGGTCATGGATGGCAGAGTAGAATATTTTTTCCGCTCAGAGCTGATTTGTCTAATAAGAAAGTGGGCATGAGCCTCTTGAAGTCAGGAAATTTTTTGAGAAACGACTCTGTTAAATTTTCGTAGAACCCATCGGGACAGAGCTTTCAGCAATATTTCTACGTCCTTACTTCAAATCCCTGCATTGATGTATGGGGTTCGTTTTTCCCTTTTCCCTTTTCTCTGCCCGAGGGGCTTGACGGAAGGTTTGAGAGTCTTAGAATTTGGAACCACAGATGCACACAGATAAACGCAGATGAATGTAGATGCTTAGTCGTTACTACAGGGGGGTTTTGGATAAGTTTTTATTGCACGGTGAGGTTGTATCTGGTAAAGATATCTATGGCTCGCTGAACCATTTCTGGTGTTGGGGGTTGGGTGTCTTTGAGTTGGTAGTTATATCCCAACTGCTCCCATTTGTAGGCACCCATTTGGTGAAAAGGTAGAACTTCTACTTTTTCTACGTTATCCAATGTTGAGATAAATTGAGCGACTCCCTCAATATTGTGGAGTGGATCGGTGAGATGAGGTACTAAGACAAATCGAATCCATGTTGGCTTATTAATCTCATTGAGATATTGAGCAAAGTTTAAGGTGGGTTCGAGAGAAACGCTGGTAACTTTTCGATAGATTTCGGGATCGGAGGATTTAATATCCAACAGCACTAAATCTACATAATCTAGTACGGGTTTGGCGGCGTTTAGGTAGACGTAACCCGAAGTGTCGAGAGCGGTGTGAATTCCCAGTTCTTTGCAGCGTCGAAAGATTTCTTTGACAAACGTCGGTTGCATCAAGGGTTCTCCCCCGGTAACGGTTACTCCGCCCCCAGAGAAGTTCATGTAAGCGCGATATTTTTGAATATTTTGAATTAGCTCATCAACCGTCACTTCTTTGCCTTCTGTTAAACATCGGGCATCGGGATTGTGGCAGTAAAGGCAGCGCAGAGGACAACCTTGGGTGAAGATGACGAACCGGATGCCGGGCCCATCGACGGTGCCACAGCTTTCTAGGGAGTGGATGCGCCCTGCGATCGCAGATTGGGGATTGGAGACTGAGGACTGGGAACTAGAGCTGTTTGTTACCATCTGTAATTCTCGAACTTTTTGGGGGTAATTGGGATGAAGGTTAGAAGGTTGCACAAAATTCTGAATTGTGAATTATGAATTATGAACAAGCCTTCTAACTTGTACAGACGTTCCGGCGGAATGTCTGTACCAATCTTCAATCTCGACCCTAAACGCGCTCGTGGAATGTCCGCTGAATCACATCCAACTGCTGTTCGCGGGTTAACTTGATGAAGTTCACGGCATAGCCGGATACCCGAATCGTTAGCTGAGGATATTTTTCAGGGTGTTCCATCGCATCTACTAGGGTTTCGCGATTGAGGACGTTGATGTTGATGTGATGACCTCCATTGTGGAAATAAGCATCGAGCATTCCCACTAAATTTTTGACCCTGTTTTCTTCCGTCTTACCTAATGCCTGCGGCACGATGGAGAAGGTGTAGGAAATGCCATCTTGGGCGTGTTCGTAGGGCAGTTTGGCGACAGATTCTAAGGCTGCGATCGCACCGTTTGTATCCCGTCCGTGCATTGGGTTTGCCCCTGGTGCAAAGGGTTCTCCCGCTTTGCGTCCATCTGGGGTGTTCCCCGTCTTCTTGCCATACACCACGTTCGAGGTAATGGTGAGAATCGATTGTGTAGGTACTGCGTTGCGGTAGGTTTTATGCTGACGCAGTTTGTTCATGAAGTCTTCAACAAGCTGCGTGGCAATGCCATCCACCCGGTCATCGTTATTCCCATACTTGGGATAATCGCCTTCGATTTGATAATCCACTGCCAAACCGTTGTCGTTGCGAATCACCTTGACTTTGGCATACTTAATTGCTGACAACGCATCCGCTACCACCGACAATCCAGCAACGCCACACGCTAATGTCCGATACACATCTCGGTCATGCAGCGCCATTTCTATGCGTTCGTAACAGTACTTGTCATGCATATAGTGGATGACATTCAAGGTGTTGACGTACAACTTAGCAAGCCAATCCATCAACACGTCAAACTTCGCCGTCACCTCGTCATAATCCAGGTATTCTGCGGTAATCGGCTCAAGCACAGGGCCCACTTGATCGCCAGCTTTTTCATCCTTACCGCCATTGATGGCATACAGCAGCGCCTTCGCTAAGTTAGCGCGAGCACCAAAAAATTGCATCTGCTTGCCAATCCGCATTGCCGAGACGCAGCAGGCAATCCCGTAGTCATCACCATACTCAGGACGCATCAAATCATCGTTTTCGTACTGAATCGAGCAGGTATCTGCCGAAACTTTAGCACAGTAGCCCTTGAAGTTCTCTGGCAATTGCTCCGACCACAATACCGTTAAGTTGGGTTCGGGTGCAGGGCCAAGGTTAGATAGGGTGTGCAGGAAGCGGAAGTTGTTCTTGGTAACCAGAGGGCGTCCATCTAAACCCATGCCGCCGATGCATTCGGTTACCCAGGTCGGGTCACCGGAGAAGAGTTCATTATAATCCGGGGTTCGTAGGAAGCGCACCATCCGCAATTTCATCACGAAATGGTCGATAATTTCCTGCGCCTCGGCTTCGGTTAGGGTGCCCTTATTTAAGTCGCGTTCAAAATAGATATCTAAGAACGTAGAAACTCGTCCCAAAGACATCGCCGCACCATTTTGCTCTTTGACGGCCCCTAAGTAGCCAAAGTACGTCCACTGCACGGCTTCTTGAGCATTAGCTGCGGGTTGGCTGATATCAAAGCCATACCCTGCCGCCATTTCTTTGAGTTCACCTAACGCACGGATTTGCTCGGTGATGTCCTCCCGTAACTGAATCACTGACTCTGTAATGGCATCGAGTTCTAAGGATTCGAGTTGCGCTTTCTTGTCGGCAATCAATCGGTCTACGCCATACAGTGCGACACGGCGATAATCCCCGATAATCCGACCGCGACCATAGGCATCGGGTAAACCGGTGATAATCCCGGAGTGCCGTGCCTTTTTCATGTCACGGGTATAGGCAGAGAAAACGCCATCATTGTGGGTTTTCCGATATTTAGTGAATATTTCTTCGGTTTGGGGGTCGAGTTGGTAGCCGTAAGCTTCTAAGGAGGCTTTCACTATCCGAATACCACCCAAGGGCATGATCGCTCGCTTCAGGGGTTGGTCAGTTTGCAACCCCACGATTTGCTCTAGTTCTTTGGCAATATAACCGGGCGCATGAGAGGTAATGGTCGATACTACCTTAGTATCGGCATCCAATACACCCTTTTCCCTCTCCTGCTGCATGAGGAATTTTACTTTATCCCACAATGTTTGGGTTTTTTCAGTGGGACTGGCTAAAAAAGACTCGTCTCCTGTGTATGGAGTGTAATTGCTCTGAATAAAATCCCGGACATTAATTTCTTGCGTCCATTGACCGGAAGTAAAGCTTTCCCATTGCTCAAATATCATATTGCTAACCCCAACTTGGGTTTACAGGATTCACTCCTACTTTCAGAGTAACAAGTCTCGGCAAAAATGTAAGTATTTGTGCAATTCTTTAAACAAGATTTTAATTTTTTGTTTGGGCAGAGCCGGATGAGTTTTTTAGATAGATTATTTACTGAATCCTTGTATAATAGTGCTTCTGGCTTAAGGATAAATTTAAGTGAAATAGGTTAAAATAGAAAATTAAGCCTCAAAATATATTGTTAAATTGTTAGCTTCTATACAAAGAATGTAAAACAACATAAACGTTGTTTAAGAAGATGAGTAAAACAACTTTATTGTTGTTTTGGGGATTGGAGTTTTTTCACTATTGCATAGTAACAAAAATATTAAACTCCTCCCATCTACTGAATCTTCAGACCAAAGGAGGAGTTATACAAGGTGGGATTTTTCTTTCTTAAGAGCTGAAAGCTCTAATGTTGTTTAAACACCGACTAAATCACGACCTTCGAGACCAGCGAGTTGCTGAGCGATCGCCATTCTCGCTTCTAGCTTAGCAACGCTGAATTGATTACGCAGGTATTCTAAGTGCGCGATCGCACTTGCTTTTTCGGACATCAAGCGCATCAGGGTATTCTGTGCTGTTTGGTATTCTTGATCGACGCAGAGCAGTTCAAAACGGCGTCCTCTGCGCTGGTCTTCATTTTTCAAACCATGCTCAAACGCAGCAGTACGGTCAGCTTTGCCTTCGAGACGGGCGATGTGCTGATTGACGGCAGCCATTTGAGTGTCTAACTCATTCACAACTTGTGCCGCTTGTGCGATCGCGGCAGGATACTGACTCATTTTCATGTTTAGCTTCTAACAGAAGAGTACTGGTAAGGACACACCCTTAATTGGTCATTGTGGGAAGATTACCCAAGACCCATTACCCATTACCCATTAATGTTAATTACGCCACCAATTCCGACGGTTGCGGCTTAACAGCAACCGCTGCTACATCGGCGGTAACCTTCTGAGATTGAGGGTTGGGTTCTTTTTCTAAGACTGTGACTTCAATATTGACGGCTACTAAATAAGAACCTGTTTCATCTCCCACAGCTTCAGCAATCAAACTGGCAAAATCTGGTCGTCCTGCTGTGAGTGGGTCTCGTAAGATGTACTGATCCCATTCGTACTGAGCATTGGGATTGATGCTGAGGATGTAGTGCTTCGTCATGGAGGAAAAACCTTTAATTTTCAGGGGGTTAGTGACGTTAACCGCCGCTCGAATCCCACCCTTCTATTATAGTACATTTGTACTGAAAAGGGGTGAAAGGTCTGTAGGGAGACGCTTCAACTTGGAGAGCTGGGAGAGAGGTTTTCCGCCTGAGGATTGCGACCCCCCCTGAAACCTGGCACCCATACCCGGAGGGTACGGGTGGGGACTGATACCCCTGCTTAACTTCACTTTGAGTCTCGCGGCTGGGGACTTCTTCGGAACTTGAGTCGCCAGCTCCCCTAGCTCCCCCAGCTTTCTTGTTCAATTGAAGCGCCCCTCCTTTACCTTTAATGTCGGCAGAAGGCTCCCGTTATAACTGAGGGGGATTTATCGAGGCTACCCCTTGTACCCCCGACAGTTTAGCGGTGAGATGAATGCCGAGCAGCTAACAATTGAGCGATAGCGAATCCTTGTAATTCTACCCATATCTGTAGCGGGTAAACTAGGGTACAATTCTATCATGCTAGTAATTGAAGCCAAGCTTAAAGGAACTCAGTCGCAGTACAGTAAGCTGGATGAAGCAATCCGCACAGGACAATTCATCCGCAACACTTGTTTGCGCTACTGGGAAGACAATAAAGGGGTGACTAGAAACGACCTCCAAAAGCTTTGCTCGGTATTAGCTAAGAACAAAGAAACTCCTTGGACAAAAAAGCTCAACTCTCAAGCTAGGCAGGCTCACGCCGATAGAGCGTGGTCTGCCATTCAGCGTTTTTATGAAAACTGTAGATTAGGAAAACCCGGTAAAAAAGGTTATCCAAAATACAAAAAGTTCAGTCGTTCCGTTGAGTACAAAAATAGTGGCTGGAAGCTATCTGCTGATAGAAGACAGATAGCTTTCACTGACGGTTTTGAAGTTGGGACGATGGACTTATGGAGTTCCAGGGATTTGGTGTGGTATTCGGAAAAACAAATCTCTAGAGTACGAGTCATAAGACGTGCTGACGGCTACTATGCTCAGTTCTTAGTGGATTGGGATAGACGAGAGGAGCATGAATTCCAAGGGAAAATAACTGGAATCGATTTAGGACTCAAAGAGTTCTACACCGATTCTGAGGGGAATACTGTAGAAAACCCTAGATACTGGCGGAAATCCGAACGACGACTGAAAATGCTTCAGCGTCGGGTAAGCACGAAACACGTCAAAGGGAAGAAACAGTCTAATAGATACCAGAAAGCACGTAAGGCTTTAGCTATAGCTAATCTCAAGGTAAGTAGACAGCGTGAAGACAAGGCTCGAAAAGATGCTTTGGCGCTAGTTAAGTCTAACGATTTAATCGTCTACGAAGACTTGAAGATACAAAACATGGTAAAAAATCACCACTTAGCTAAGTCCATTAGCGACGCTTCTTGGTATCAATTCACGCAATGGCTTCAATATTTTGCCAAAGTTCATGGTGTCATAGTTATTGCTGTGCCGCCTCACAATACAACTGTAGACTGTTCGTGTTGCGGAGCAAAAGTCAAAAAGACTCTTAGCACCAGAACTCACAAATGCAGCAAGTGTGGAACGGTCTTAGACCGCGACCAC
>JBFLZA010000138.1:0-15292 GCA_040756535.1 Cyanobacteriota bacterium | reverse complement strand
ATCGCTACTGTTGTCTTTTTCTTAATATCAGCCGCTGGACCTGTGGCAATGCGATCAGTGTCTACTACAGCGATCTCACTCACCGAACGAATAAACGTGGACTTTCCGGCACCAACTGTACCGGTCACAACTAGACGCATTATTTCCACGCTTACTTGCTCCTTAAAAATCCCAGCAAGTTTTGCATGAAAGAATTGCTGAGAGCTTGACCGTTTTGATCTTTGCTAGTATCTACTGTCACACCGACTTGTTCTAGCATATCGTCTCCCGACGCTCTAGTGCGAGAGGGAGCAATCATTGGCACTTCTGCCACTAAACCAACGCTGATCAGCCGGAAGGCTGTTTGTTGAATCGTTTCTATAGGTTGCTTGAACTGGCTGGCAATTGCCGTGAGCGGAACTGAGCCATTGGCCAACTGCCAAAGTCGTCCTTCCAACGAATCCAATCGCAAGTGGCGCTTGCCGATTACCACCCTGGATAGGGCTGAAGTGGGTTCGGGGAGTTTATCGGCTAACGATCTCCAGTCTCGCAACACTCGCAAGCCCATCAGTGTTGCTTCAGTCGCACTAAGGCTTAAACCTGTCATTTCCGTTGTTGGCAAAGTTGCTTTAGAGTCAAATTTAAATCGAGCATCTTTTAGCCTAAACAAGCCACAAACGGGTTGTAGCACTTGAGCATGGAACAGCAACCTTAGCTGCTCGGGTTGTAGAAACCCCTGTGTTTTCAAGTAAAGGCCAATTGGTATATTAGCAGGACAGCGATTCACCTGTTCACGTATCACATCAGGGCTGATCCAGCCCCGCTTACAGATCATCGCCAACAAGCACTGCTGATCCAGACGCTTGGTGACGGCGACAATGCGACCTTGATGAATCAGTGCGTGTCGGACTCTCGGCTCTTGACTGGGCTCAAGCTGAAATCGAAGAGTAAGCAATCCGGTTTTACTGCCTTGATCGAGGAATTGAAATAGTTCCGGTAAGGAAAATTCTGACAAACTACTCGTAATTGCCATTGTTTTTCTTGATTGCTATGGATTGGTCTCAAATAGGCTCGCCTACTCTTATTCTCAAATTTAAATTGAAGAAATATCAACTTTTTGTTACTTTTCTTTCCTGAGCCTCATATAATTATGATAGCTATCGATGTTTCCAGTTAAGTTATCGGTCTAACGGATGATATTGGGATCAAAATAAAAGGGTTCCGATCAGCTTATTAAGCATAAAATCCCGTAAAAATCAGGATTGAAACTCCTATACTCCTAGTATTTCCAGGATAGCTCCCTAATTTACCAACTCGGGTTGATTTTTAGCTTGCCATTGGTTCTTGCTAAGAGCTACGAGATGTAGCTAGCTTCATTAAATGAGAAGCGCTAGCTGTAGCCATGTTTTCGCTAAAAGCTAAAACAACCTAAAAGTTTGGGCGATCGAGTCCTATTTGCTATATCGACTAGCTCTTTATACAGCCCTAGCGTTGGGACTTTACTTTGTCTGGTGGAACCTAGAGTCAGGCATTAGTTTAGCGCCATGCCACCGTTCCTTCTCACCTGAGCGAGGAGCCAGCACCTTTGTCTACGGCTGGCTCATCCCTTTTATTCTGGGGCAGTCTGAGGGCAAGTGAAGATTGATTCAGAGAGCTAAGCTTATATGTCTTAGATTCATGACATTCTCTTCCGACTCAGTTCTAACGCCCGTAGCGAGGAATGGATAGGTGCGTACCCCTTGGGGAGGTGTAGCTCTATAGTTTTGTTCATCTGTTTCTCGATACACGCCTCAGTTTAAAGCCGCCTTTAGCTCTGGAATAAGGCGCTTAATTTCCAGCATCAGCACTCCTTGTTTAGCTGCCTTACTAGCTAAAACGAGCAAAACAGCATACTCGCCACAGTTAGTGAGTATGCCATAACCTTGATCGCCCTCAACAAAGATGCGGTCTAGAAAACCTCTGGCTAATTCACTGCCAATGCGCTCACCCAAAGACAACATAGCGGCTGACATTGCCGATACTCGTTCTTCGTCCATTTCACTCGGTAAGCTGGAGGCTAAAGGAAGTCCGTCAGGAGAAACGAGAGCTGCACCCTGGACATCACTTGCGCCTGTGACAAAATTTTGGAGAATGCTCTCAAGCTTAGCGGTATTAATGGTCACTTGTATACCTCCTAATGTAAGGGTTTAGATTTCATGACCTAACGAGTCAAGATTTACCACCAAAACCCAAAGTTTCTCCAGGTGCAAGCTTTGATCACATCTTGTAAGGTTCAAATTTGTCAATCACATAACGATTCAATTTCTTTTTTCCTCAAACCATATCCCGAGGGGTAACACCCCCTAATGCCGCGAAGACCATTCGTGTGATTGGTGAAGAGAAGGTTGAGCGGTACCTTAAGAGAAAAAAGGTGTTCAACCAGGTTTTGTTAGAACCCAGCATCACACCTTTCGCTTGAATTATCCGGCAAATTACTGAAACAGCAGCTTCTATCGACGTCGCACTTCTGACTTACAGGCTTTGTGTCTTGCCCGTTTCTGCTTGAGTAGGAATCGGCTTGACCTCGCTGTAGCCCATGTTTCCAGCTATTTCTCGCAACATTGAGATTTGCCCTTCAAACTCAAGCCCTTCAATTTGAGATAAAACATTGTTGATGGCTTGGGTGGACTGATAGTCGCTGGGAATGTCTACGACCGTATCTCCCATCGCCCTGGCCCAAGCATACCAGACCACTAGCTGATTATTCTCTGTCAGCGCCCCGTAGGCACGGGATAAGTCTGTATCTTCTCGGTTCACAATTGCTCGCATGACCGCTAGCTGTTCGTCATCGGACAGGTTGTAAAATTCTCCTAGTAGTCGAGGAGCAATTTCAGGGTTAGCGGCAGTGGGGGCGGCTGGGGTAATGGAATCTCCCATTTTTTCATAGGCATAGTAAAGTAGCGCTAGTTTCTCATCGGTATTTAAGCCTTCAAACGCTTGCACTACTTTATTGCTATTTTCGGAACGGGTTGCAGAGGAAGTATTTTCTCGAGCTGCGGACATGATTGTTCTCCAAGAAAATGAATATCTTCCCAACTAGGGTTTCAGAGTTTATTCACTAAAATCGCCCTCCAAGAGGGAGAATTTAAGTAAGGTTACACAAGGGAATAAATCTTCCTTTCTATAGAGAGGGGAAATATCTCTAAAGACTCTAAACCTATAGGGATCGCCACTGATAGGATTAGCAGCAATCTCATAAAAATTTTAAAAGGGAGTTCGCCATGTCAGAAGAATTGAAAGTAGATCCGCAACAAGCTGTGGGACAGGAAGCTGAATTAGCATCTCAGAATATGGCAGAGGGAAAAGAGCAAACCCCTGAGGTAGATGTTGAGGGAGACTACGAAGCCTCAAAGCAATACAGCGTCAGCGACGTTGACAAACCGAAGCAGTAATAAGGGTTGCTGTTACGAATCCTGCACCAGACAACTAAACGGATTGGAAATCCAAAGGATTACCGAAGAATGGTAGAGGAAGTTAATTGAGAAGGTGAAGGAGTACGGCTAATGGGTTGAGTTAAGTATTAGAAAATTTTTGGTAATAAACAGTAATTGTTGCCATTTTGCTTAGGAATGTACCATGGGTGATTGCTCAACCAAGACAATGGTTGAGCTTTAATTTTTGGCTCAATGCGACCTCTGACGATAGAACCAGAGGATACTGCTGGACAAAAGCATAAATGTACATCGGCAAGAAACGGGTGGAACAAGACTCCTGCGATCAAAGACTTCTTGCCTTGTGAACATGCTGCAAGCTGACGTTATTGAAAAGAGGGATTATTGAGTCACTCAGTCGGATTGAGCATTTGGCTCATTGGAGTACTGCGGAGTGTGCCAAATGGCGCTTATTATAGTCTTCAGGCTTGATGCCCTTTCATTCTCTATCCTCAAGCCCAAGTTACACCAATCAGCCACTATGCGAACTTACTATTGCGGCGAAATTAGAAAGGAAAATATTGGAGAGACCGTTACCCTATGTGGATGGGTAGACCGTCGCCGCGACCACGGAGGAGTAATTTTTATCGATTTGCGCGATGCCTGCGGCGGGCTTCGCCAAGGCACTGGCATTGTCCAAATTGTTAGCGACCCCCAGCGCACCCCCGATTCCTATCAGGATGCAGAAGGGCTGCGAAATGAATACGTGGTTAGAATTACAGGTCGAGTCAGTCGGCGTCCAGAAGACTCCCTGAATCCGAAACTGCCTACAGGTGAGGTCGAAGTTTACGCAGACAAAATCGAACTGCTCAATAGCGTCCGGAAGCAACTGCCTTTCCAGGTTGCCAGTGCGGATACAGAGACAGTACGAGAGGACTTGCGGCTGAAGTATCGGTACTTGGACTTAAGGCGCGATCGGATGCGCGGAAATATACAGTTGCGTCATCAAGTCGTCAAAGCGATGCGTCGCTTCCTAGAGGACGAGCAAGGGTTTGTTGAAGTTGAAACACCCATGCTCACTCGCTCCACCCCTGAAGGAGCGAGAGACTATTTGGTACCATCTCGCGTCAACCCTGGAGAGTGGTATGCTCTCCCCCAATCCCCTCAGCTCTTCAAGCAGTTATTGATGGTAGCAGGTCTAGATCGCTACTATCAGATTGCTCGCTGCTTCCGAGATGAAGACCTCAGAGCAGATCGACAGCCAGAGTTTACCCAGTTGGACATGGAAATGAGTTTCATGTCCCAAGATGAAATTCTGCAACTTAATGAAGCGTTAGTTGCTCATATTTTCAAAGCAGTCAAAGGCATTGATTTGCCTCGACCTTTCCCGCGCCTCACCTATGCCGAAGCGATGGAACGCTACGGTAGCGATAAACCCGACACCCGCTTTGACCTAGAACTTGTTGATGTTTCTGATATTGTCAAAGACTCTGGATTTAAAGTCTTTTCCGGCGCTGTTGCTACTGGCGGTCTTGTCAAAATATTACCGATTCCTGGCGGGAATGATGCCATTTCCAACGTGCGGATTAAACCAGGCGGCGACTTATTCAAAGAAGCCAACGAAGCGGGCGCAAAAGGTCTTGCCTATATCCGTGTGCGCGAGAATGGTGAAATCGATACCATTGGGGCAATTAAAGACAACCTCACGGAAGCCCAAAAACAGGAATTACTGGAACGCACAGGGGCAAAAGCGGGTCATCTCCTGCTATTTGGTGCTGGAGCAACGGATATTGTCAATAAAACCCTCGATCGCCTGCGGCAAGTTATTGGTCGAGAATTGGGGCTAATTGATCCAGATAAGATTAATATTTTGTGGGTAACAGACTTCCCGATGTTTGAGTGGAATGCGGATGAAAAGCGTTTGGAAGCTCTGCATCACCCTTTTACAGCTCCTCACCCGGATGACTTGAATGACCTGAAAACCGCACGAGCGCAAGCCTACGACTTGGTCTACAACGGTTATGAAATTGGTGGCGGGAGTCTGCGGATTTACCAGCCAGATATTCAGAAGCAGGTGTTTGAAGCGATCGGTTTGTCTCCAGAGGAAGCTTACAATAAGTTCGGGTTTTTGCTAGAAGCATTCGAGTATGGGGCACCACCTCATGGTGGGATTGCCTACGGTTTAGATCGGTTGGTAATGTTACTTGCTGGGGAAGAGTCGATTCGAGATGTAATTGCCTTTCCGAAGACGCAACAAGCACGCTGTCTGCTCACTGACGCGCCTGCGGGTGTCGATCAAAAGCAGATGAAGGAATTGCACGTTGCTTCAACTTATAAGCCCAAAACCTCATAAGGCAGCTTTGGTAGAGGCGAGATTACCCTCGTCTCTACAAGAGGTTAAGCAGAAATTTCTGTATTCCCTTCCCCATCATTTAACAAGTCGTAATTCGTAATTCGTAATTGATATTCAGATAAAAATTTAAACCATAACTCAATATCATCAATTTATAGAATTCGAGGAATCTGACCCGTCTTGAACTATGAATTACGAATTTATAATTACAAATTAGATTGACCCTTTCCTGCTAAAACGACTTGATAACAGGAGTCCCCACAGAGGAAAAAAGATGAAGTGGTTTCAACTCGCTTTACAATTGCGAGGTTCAGTCGCTCCTGCCATTTTTTACCGCGTTCTATTTTTTAGTTTAATAGGTGTTATAGTCTCCCTACTATATGATAAAGGACTCTCTGTATCTTGGGAGTTTTTGGGGAGTGTAATTACCAATGTAGTCTTCAATCTAGTATTGGGTTTATTATTAGTTTTTCGGACAAACACAGCTTATGATCGATTTTGGGAAGGTCGTAAACTGTTGGGAGTTTTAGTTGTAAACATCCGCAACTTAGCCCGTCAAATTTGGGTAGGTGTGGCGGAAATGGAACCGAGCGATCGCGAAAAAAAAGCATCAACTCTGAGGCTAATCGGTGCCTTTGCCCTAGCGACTAGGTTGCAGTTGCGACAAGAGCCAGTAAATGAAGGATTAGAGGCTCTTTTAACCCCAGCGCAATATCAGCAACTTGAAAATTCTAAAACACCTGCGCTGAAAGTAGCAACTTGGATTGGAAATTACATCCAGCAGCAGCATAATCGCAATTGCATCAATAGCAGTCAATTACTGGCGATGAATCAATTGCTAGATGGGATGGTAGAAGCGTTTACAGGTTGCGATCGCATTTCCAAAACCCCTATCCCTATAGCGTATGCCATTTACCTCAAGCGATTATTACTAATCTACTGCCTAGCCTTACCCTTTGAATGCGTAGATACTTTGCACGGTTGGACTGGAATCGTAGTAGGTTTAATTAGTTTTGTCTTGCTGGGAATTGAAGAAATCGGCAATGAAATAGAAGACCCCTTTGGCATCGATCCCAATGATTTGCCAATAGATGGAATTTGCCAAACGATTTTAGACAATCTTGAAGAGTTGAGGACAACGATTGAGGCTGAAGAAGCTGAAGTGAAGCTGAGCCTTGAGGTAGGGTGATATAGCTGTCCACAGCGAAGTCGAGGGTACTACTGGTAAACTCCACGCATCGGAGTGCAATAATCTCAATTTGCTAGGGAAAAAAACGCGAGTACTTGGCATAGAGCTGGATTCTCTGGCTGAACATTTTCTGTGCTTGTGGAAGAATGAAGCATTAGGCGATCACCTAGTAGATCTACTTAGCTTATTGTTGGTCGCTTAAAAGAAAGTCCGTAGATACACGGTAGCAGTGATAATCATTTTTCTTTATATATAAGTTAATTCCCATCAGGATAAATTAAAAGCACGCTCTTCTTTCTTTGCTTGCTCTGTCCTTTTGGCGGCATTGATTTACCTAAAAATATCAGAGACGAATTATGAATCAATTCAATAATTTATCCTGCGAAGTTTTAAGAATTGCTGAAAGCATGAAACTGACTTTTGGCAGTACTGATGTCATGCAGCAACAGTTCCATGAAATTGAACAACAGCAAGCACGACTTATCCGAATAAAAACAATATTAGAGCCTTACATTGAAAAACTACAAACTGAAATCGTAAGAATAGATGAGATACGAATTGCTAAGGCTGCTGTAGGAATTGCTCTTCTCATTATAGGTAATAGTAATGATAATAATGAAGATAATTTAATTTCTTCCATTTGTTCAGAAATCACATTAGATATAGGGCATGAACTTCTAGGTCAGGCTATTCATGATGAAAGTGGATTGAGAGAATTACACAATAATTTAATCAATTTAAAACAAAACATTGAAACAAAAATTAAGCAAGGTGAGCAACTCAAAGAGCTGGCAGAAGAGTGTTTTACTAATCCCTTATTAATCAGACTTCTTGAGCAGCCCTTAAAATCCATCACTCTTAGTGAACTGGCTGAGCAATTCAGCGATTTAGCCATCAGAGTGAAGCTGATTTTTACTTTTGGGAACCCTCAACTCATGGGGCAACAGATACAATCTACTAATATAGCGATCCAAAAGCTATGGCAGATGAAACTCAAGCTAGATAAATTTATTCAATGCCTCGAACACAATACTAGCTTTTGTCTTACTCCTATTTTGATGGAGGCTTTGCTATCTTTATTTGGGCCATCAATTGCCAGACTAGAGTATGACAGTCAAGGGCAATTTATCTTCACGATTGCTAATGAGTCGCAAAATTTACAATACATTTGCAAGAATTGCACGAATTTATGGCAAAAGCTCAATAATTTAATTCCTTTAGCTGAACAACTAAAAAATCTAGCAGAAGAATGTATACAAAATCAAGCTATCATCCAGCTTCTGGAGGAAACCTCACAATCCAAATCTTTGAATAAATTAGAGAACTGCACTGGACAGCTTGTTGAAAGTATGAGCTTCAAGTTTACTTTTGGAGATATGAGTTTCATGCAACAACAGCTAATTCAAATCAAACAATTTCAATCACAACTAAAACCCATACAGAAAAAATTAGATTTAGTCACTCAAGATTTTGACAACAATCCTGTTTTCCCTTTAAATTGTGGTGCCATAACGGCTTTGTTATCTTTGCTGGGGACATGCCTTGTAGGTGTAGGGTTTGACAAAAATGGAGTTCTAGTTTTCTATCAGAGCAACGGTATAGAAACAGTTGAAAGTGTTCTCCAGTCTTCGGTTCAAATGAAACAAATGATTAAACAGCCAATTATACAAAGTATTTACCTTATGAAACTAGCAACACAATGCATTCAAAGCCCTAAATTAATTCAACAACTTGAGGAAGCCAAGCCACCCATCAGCCTAGCAGATTTAAAACAAGAGGTAAAAAGCCTTGCCAAGCGTGTGAACAGAGAACTAACTTTTGGTAATCTCTTACAAATGCACCAACAAGTCAAGGATATTAAAGATGCTGTAAATAGCTTGAAAAAGATAAAACTAAAGCTAGAAAAAATTACCCATATAATTGATCAAGATACTGGATTATCTTTAAATCCTTTCACAATTGGAGCATTAATCTCTCTTTTAGGTTTAGTTTCTTCTGTAGAATTTGATGATAAAGGCAAGTTAGTTATTAATCAAAATAATAAGCAGGAAAAAGCAACAGACATAATTCACTTTTCTATAAGTATAAAAGAAAAAATTGAAAAGCATATTAACAAAAGCAGTCAATTGATAGAGCTAGCAGAGCAATGCTTCAAAGATTCAACTTTAAGAGAGCGATTGAATAAAAAGCAAAAACTAAATAAGTTAAAGATGAAAGCTGTATTAGTTGCTTCAACATTACTGCTTTTAAGCCCTGTAGGCTGGACAACTTGGAATAGATTCGGACAAGAGCAAACAAGGACTAAAGCTCAAGCGCTTGTAGCTGAAGCAGCCAATATTGATAATGCTTCAAGCATTAATGTACTCAAAACTTCTCAGCAACAACTGAAAGATGCGATCGCTCTTTTAGAAGCAATTCCTGATGCACCAGGTTCAGCCTATCAGAAAGCTCAAACCGATCTAATAAGTTTTCGCTCTCGCTTGGATACTGTAGAGCAAAGACTGAAAACTGAGGAGCAAGCAACCGCCAACCTAGAAGCTGCCCAAAAACTGGCTATGGAAGCTGCTACCCTCGTTCAAAATCCTCCTCATCCAGCAGAAGTCTGGAAGCAAGCGCAAGCTAAATGGCAGGAAGCAATCAACTTGTTAGCAGTAATTCCAGAGAGTGCATTCGTATCTACTCAAGCTAAAGAGAAGCTGCCTGGTTATCGGGCTAACTATGACGCTATCACTCAAAGATTCACTGACCAGGAAAAAGCCTCAGTCAACCTAGACACTGCTCAAAAACTAGGCTGGGAAGCGACCAAAATGATACAAAACCCTCCTCATCCCCTAGTAGTTTGGCAACAAGCGCAAGCTAAATCACAAGAGGCAATTCAGCTATTAGAGGGGATATCAAACAGTACATCTGTATTTCTTCAAGCTCAAGAGAAGTTAGTGGCTTACCGAACTAACTACATGGCTATCAACCAAAGACTCGACATTGAGAAAAAGGCAGCCGCCAATCTAAACGCTGCTGAGAATTTAGTTAAACAAGCTGTGGAGATAACTAACAACCCACCCTACAAGATCGAAGTTTTGAAGAAGGCTCAAGCCAACTTCGAGCAAGCCAACAATTTCTTAAAGAGTATTCCCTCCGGGACAACCGTATCAACTAAAGCTGCTTCACTCAAACAAAAATACAGCCGAGACTACAGCGAAATCTCGGAGCGGATAAAAGAGATAGAATCTTGTGTTTCCCAGCAATTGACTTACTGTATCGAAGCAGAAATTAGCTTGCCTGTGCAGTCTTCTGAGAGCTTACCCTGATGAATACCTTAACTCAATCAATAAATACAAATAAAAGCTCCTAGAGCGCATAAACTAGGAGCTTGTTGTCCTATCGTTAGCACTGCCCTCATTACTTTGGACTTGCCTGATAAAAATTTATCACTCTAGATAGAGATAGTCGTCTACCTAAAGACATCTGCCTTTAGATAGACACAATTAGTATAGACAGATACTACTATCTGGTGAATTTCGGATGGAATATTTTCTTTCTCTAGACAGTAGACAGTAGAAACAGGGAAAAAGTGTTGAGACTTTTACCATTCAATAAACTCTAACCAGCAAAATTTTTGATAAAAAAACAGGGTAGCTTATAAAGCTACCCAAACTATTTCTGACAGCAAACTAACTTGTTTGCCTTTTAAGCAGTGTCAATTAAGCAGTAACAACCTTCTTCGTTACAGCGCTCAACTCGCCTTTAGCGTACTTAGCTGCAAACTCTTCCAAGCTCACCTGCTTGATCTTGCTAGCATTACCGGCAGTACCAAACTCCTGATAGCGGTCAGCACAAACTTTCTGCATGTACTTGATGGAAGGCTTCAGGAAGTGACGGGGGTCAAACTCCTTGGGATTCGCAGCCAGAGCTTCACGCACAGCGGCGGTGATAGCCAGACGGTTGTCGGTGTCAATGTTCACTTTGCGAACACCGCTCTTGATACCCTTTTGAATTTCTTCAACAGGCACACCATAGGTTTCGGGAATTGCACCACCGAACTGGTTAATCAGTGCAAGTAGGTCTTCGGGAACGGAAGAAGAACCATGCATTACCAAGTGGGTGTTGGGCAGGCGACGGTGAATTTCTTCAATGCGGCTGATTGCCAGGATTTCACCAGTCGGCTTGCGGGTGAACTTGTAAGCACCGTGGCTGGTACCAATGGCAACTGCCAGTGCGTCAACTTGGGTTTGCTCAACGAAGTCAACTGCTTGATCGGGGTCGGTCAGCAATTGAGAGTGGTCTAGCTTGCCCTCAAAGCCGTGACCATCTTCTGCTTCACCCATTCCGGTTTCCAAAGAACCCAGGCATCCCAGTTCACCTTCAACGCTAACACCGAGAGAGTGAGCAACTTTTACCACTTCACGGGTAACGTCAACGTTGTACTCGTAGCTGGCTGGAGACTTTGCATCTGCTTCTAAAGAGCCATCCATCATCACGCTGGTAAAACCGTTCTTGATGGCAGAGTAGCAGGTAGCCGGCTCGTTCCCATGATCTTGGTGCATCACAATGGGAATGTGTGGATAAGTTTCCACCGCAGCCAGAATCAGGTGACGGAGGAAGTTTTCGCCAGCGTACTTGCGAGCGCCACGAGAAGCCTGGAGAATTACAGGGCTATCTGTTTCATGGGCAGCCTGCATGATTGCTTGGATCTGCTCCATGTTGTTGACGTTGAACGCAGGAATGCCGTAACCATTTTCCGCCGCATGATCAAGCAGCAGTCGCATTGGTACGAGCGCCATATTAGTCCTCCTAACTTTTTATCTCTTGTCAGCTATTTGTTGTTAGACAAGCATAATCCTTAGGATAATCTTAAGATATTTTTCGATTTATAGGAAATTATTCCTATCGATTTTGATTATAAAGGTTACTTATAGCTCTTATCGGCTTTACCTATACTTTTTAAATGGGTCGCCCGGGATTCGAACCCGGAACTAATCGGTTAAAAGCCGAGTACTCTACCGTTGAGTTAGCGACCCAAGAAATTTGTGCTTCAGCACACGAGTTCTTACTTTAGCACAGCTATAGAAAAAATGTACAGAGGATTTTCATAAAAAAGTAACCGCGATGCTGAAAGACGCCTCCAAAGTGTCTCCCGGAGCCAATTTTGTGAGATTTTCACCCGTATTGAGGGCGTTGCGGGGAGCACTCCAAGGTTCTAGGCAGTAAAAGTCTTTGCCCTTAACCGTCCAGAAAACCAGGGTAGAGTAAAAGTCGCTGTAATTGAGCGCAATCTTTAAGCGGCGTCCCCTATCGGTAATGCTGGCAGCCGTACTAGTAGTCTGGCGAAAGGCAAGATCGAGTTCATCTCGGCTTAGATCGAAGGTACCTGAGAAGGGATGAGCCTCTTTGGTAATCTGATCTTGGTACTCCGATGCAGGGATTTCAAATTCTAGTTGGCTCTTGTCAGAGGTAAAAAAGTACGGGTGGAACCCACTGGAAAAGGGCATCGGTTCCGTTGAATGATTCGTGTAACGCTGCTGAATCTCTAAGGTATTGCCCTTCAACTGATAGGTAAACGAAAGCTGGAAATCGAACGGGTAAACAGCACGAGTCTGGTGGTTACTTTTAAGAGTGAGGGTAAGGCTAACGAGGTTATTGGTTACTTGGTCTGTCACATCCCAAGGAAGGTCACGAGCAAAGCCGTGCTGCTTGAGTGTGTACTGTTTCCCTTCGTAAGTGTAGGTATTGTCAGGTAAGTTACCGCAGATGGGGAAAAGAATGGGAATGCCTCCTCGCACGCTTAAGCTAGAGTCTTTAAAGCGTTCGGCGTCTAGGTAGAGGATATCTTGGTCTTGAATACTCCATCGGGTGATGATGCCGCCGCGTTCCGGGACGACTTCTAGGTGAGACTGAGCGTTTTGGTCTGTGAGAATGTAGGTTTCGTATTGCTGTGATGAGCGTGCGATCGCAAACACTGGCATCCTTCCTCTGCAACGAATTGTTACTGATTGAGCTGCACCAGAACTTTAACAAAAACTTGTCCGAAAGTTCCCCTTAAGTTCATCAGTTCTTTATCAGAGACTGTCTAAGCTAGTGGGATGGCGTATTGATTGTTCCATACCCGTTTATAGCCTTTTTTTAGCCCAAGAGAGGAGAAAGTCAAAGTCAAGCGGGATTTGGCATCACTTTCAATCTTCTCTCACCCTTGTATTTCTACCATTAAACGACTTTCGGTCAATGATCTGGCACTCTTTCATTATTGTGATTTGAATCACAATGAAAGTGTGTTAAAAATCACACTTTTAGATTGACACAAATCAATGGTCAGGTGCCCAAAAAACACGATAGTGTTAACAATCCCCTACAACGATGCGCTGGTTTCATGATTCGCTCGCTTGTCCAATCAGCTTTCCAAACGGGTTGTCTTAGCGTCGCCTCTGAAGGTCTAATCCGCCAAGTACTGGAAATGAAGGGTTACGAAGCATCGGATATAGAGGCATTGACAGCTCTCTACGAGGCTGTCAACGCAGGTAAAATCGAGCGTGAAGCTCGTGGTGATTACGCTACGGCATTAATGTTGAACCATCAATGACGCTAAGCACTACACAATAAAGTTCACAAGAAAGTGCACAAGTGCTTGTGTGACACTTTATTGCTGACGGTTAAGATTAAGAATCCGTTTAAATCTGTCCTACTCTCATCCGGCTGAGAAAGATAACCAGAGTATTCAAGTTAGGGATTGGCGAATCGAGCAGTATGAGGGTGTTCCCCATTTAGAGTTGGAAAAGCTTTTATTGGAGTTTAAGCGAAATAGAGTCAAAAAAATGCTACTTGGGCGCTAAAACTACTGTTGGTCAGGTAGGGGGCGCGATCGCATTCAAAGAAAATATCAAGTCTGTACCCTTGCGATCAGCCGATAGCTCAAGGAGTATGTCACAATAGCTATGTCTGATCCATCAGACACCTATATACCATTAGCAAACCAGGATTCTTTACCTGGGATAAGTGCGCTTGTCGCAATGGCGGAATTCATTTGTGCCTTAAAAAAGCCTCGGCTCCCTGCCGAACCCAATTTGTTAAAAATACCGATCTGCTTGCAGGGCAAACTGCTCTCCATCATTGCCTTGATAAGAGTTGTACTGACGAATCATGCACTGGAATAAGCATGTCCCTGGTTGCTTTCCATCGTTGAAGGTATTAAAGTCACTTTCAAGATTACCGTTGAATGCATGCCAACCTTTTCAGCACCCAAGGGGAAAAATCGTGGAGGCATCTCACCTTTGACGAGGCGAAACACACTCAGTTAGCCCCCGTCAAGTTCAAAAGGAAGCTGTGTTCCCCAAAAAAGGAGCCGCTTGCTTCTTCACGTAAGTATTGGAAGAGTTATCTGCTCAGGAGAAGCCAAATATGCTACACCGCAAGATTTATCAACTGTGTTGCGATGGTCGTGAGGTCTGTGTTTTCTTGCGGGACCAGCAACGTTGGATTGAACGCGCCCGGATTCTTGATATTGAAGGCGATTTAGTTACAATTCGCTATGAAACTGAGGAAGAAGATGAAATCAGTTCTTGGGAAGAAATGGTTCGTTTAGAAAGCATTGGTTCTGTCACTCAGAAACTGGCTTCTGTACCCAGAGGAAACTTTGAACCATTGGTGTCTGACGACTGCCCTGAAGCTGAACAAATCCGTCCGCGTTCCCAAGACTCAAATCAAGACTAAATGAGTCAATGAGTCGCTTGTTGGTTGCCCGATCGCTAAAACACGATCTGTTCCATTCTCAAATCATCTCACTACTCTGATTGCATCGAGCCGCCGCTTAATTTCTTCTCATCAATTGGCAAGAGATTGAGCCTACTAGAGCCGAGAAAAACTTGTGTAATCAGAGCCATTAGCCCAGGTGGATCGTTCTGCTCTGGGCTAAATCTTATAGCGACCGTCCTTGATTATTCTAAGGACGAATGACAAATGAGTAAGGAGGAAAAGTCAAGCTTCCGAGGGAGGTTCGCCGGGTTCAAAGACCGGGCAGTACCCTTCTGGTGTCACTTTAAAGCCATAGAGGGGAGAGGCGGGATTCCAGCAGCGCTGCCCCCGTTGGTGGCGGCAGTTACCGCAGCAGTCGATGTTCATGGGAATCCGGAGATTGCTCCCGTGACTGAGGAGCTCTCGCTGGGATAACCCTCGCAACACGAGTTCTTCTCCTTGCCAACGGGCTTCTACCAAACCCGTGTCCGCAAAATTTTGCCAGCGAGGGTCAGCTGCGATCGCTTCTGGAAGGGTGACGGTGATTACAGTGCCCAACTCGGTTAGTTCACCTTCATAGTTCGCTTCTGCTGGGGCTGCTGGTTGGATAAATGTCTCACCTATGGGCAGTTCTACCAG
>JBFLZA010000137.1:0-15359 GCA_040756535.1 Cyanobacteriota bacterium | reverse complement strand
TCGACTACATTATCCGGAGTGAGGCCACCTGCTAGGAAAACAGGCACATCCACTAACTCCCGAATGCGGCGGCTGATTTCCCAGTTGTGGATGTCTCCTGTCCCTCCCAGTTCTTTGATAGGTAAAGACTGATTACCAGAATCTAGTAGGAGTCCGTGAACGTTAGGAGCAATGGAAAGCGCTTCTTCGATCGCATCTGGCCCTGTAACGTGAATCACCTGAATAATCGCAATTCCCGGCAATGCTTGACGCAAATCATCGTAAGTACCAGATCGCAAGCGATCGCAAATCTGAACTGTATTTACCCCCAAACGTCGCTGCTGGGCAATGATTCCCATCGTATCAGCCTTACTAGTGAGCAAAACTGAAGCTACCATAGGCGGCACCATCGCTGCCACTTGGGCAATTAACCCTTCGGAAAGCATTCCTGGGCCACTCGGCATTTCGGAGACTAAGCCTAACGCCGATGCACCATACCGAATCGCGAGTTTAGCCTCTTCTACACTGCCAATACAGCAAATTTTAACTCTGGGTCGTTTTGTCGGTTCCATTCCTATCTCACATTGGATGGCGTTACGTCTTTATTTTTCTTAACCTTTGACTCAGAGTACTCGTTATGTCTCATTAACGTCATCTAACTGGAAAAATAGACCGTGAGCCAGAGGATTAACTAGGAATCGGTCGTATTTCCTAACCGGAAGAATAATTTACTCCGTTGCACACCGTTGTCGATTCCGTAGCTGCTAACACTGAGCGATCGCAAATGGTCAAATAGCGGTTTTGCCACCAGTTCCACCACTCGCACAATAGGGAGTTCACGCTCTACGAACGTGCCACCTCGCTTCCAGTCAATATACAGATAGCCATCATTCGGTACAGGTAAGGGTGCGATCGCATCTTGGAAGTTATCATCCTTCAATAAAGAATTATCCCTTCCTTTTAGCGCTTGATTCATCGCCTCAATTGATGTTGCGAAAATCTCATAATTCCCGACAGTGGTGTGAACACCCTCAACTTGTGCCTCTAACTTCATCAAAGGTTCATTTTTCCCCGCAACCGCCTTAGCAGATGTCACCAACTTAGTCCAGGCTGTAATTGGTTTTTCTCCGAGAGACAGCCCTCCTACACTAAATCCCCGTTCCTTGGCAACAGCATCGAGATGCTCAATTGCTGCTTCCACTGAATCCGCCGTTTTTTGAGCGACAAAAATCCAATCGGGATTGGCTTTATCGGGACGAGGCAGCAGAGCAATGGCGTATTCCCCTTGCACCCAACTAAAGATATCCTCTGGGAGTTGAAGACCCCAGTTCGACTCCAACCTGGCAATAGCTTGTTCAAGCAGAGGTTTAAGAGTCTCATCGCCAGTTGCTCCAGTTGACAACTGATTCCACAGTTGATTCAAGTTAGTCCCAGCGATCGCAAATGCACTCTGTCCATAGATGTACTGCAAGGCATTCACCGGCTCAGAAAGGGTCGGTTCTTGAGTACTCTCACTCGATTGTGACCCAAGTAAAGCCGTTTGCGCCAGTAATCCTTCACGGTTTAAGTTGAGGGCGAGGGCAAGGGTATCAGACCCTTTAAAGGAATCTTGAGCTGGGAGAGGCTGTTGGGAAATCCACGCAGCCAGGGAGGGAATATTGACAAAACTCAAACCAATTCGGGATTCTGTGAGCTTTTCCAGCATTTGCTGGTATTCCGCATCATCCTCTAAATTCAAGTTGGCAGCTTGGACGTTGTTGATCGCATCTCGCAATACCTTGGGATGATTGGCAAATAGCACAAAGCGATCGCCAACTACAGCACTCGTCAACGTTTCAGGAATTTGCAACGAATTGGAACTAACCGTCGAGGGAGTTGGCGAAGTTAGGGAACGTCTGTAAATCAGATTAACGCCCTTGTACTTTTCAAAAACGACATCTTCCGTAGTAGTCGCCGCTTGCTTGGAATAGAACAGTTGTAGAAACTCCCGTGCCCGTTCCCCATCTTTTGCCCTAATCACCAACAAGTATCCGGGTTGCGCGGCATTGGCTGGATTGCGGTCAAAATCTAAAGAAGTAACCGCTAGGGTAATTTCATCTCCTAGCCAAGGGCGAATATCTCGCTGATAGTTGATGTCAGCTTTTGCCAACAGACTATCTTTGATTTGATTCAATTGGGTCCGCGATTGCCGCCGATTGAGCGGACGCGCCACCAGTTGCCGAAACGCCTCTAAGCGGTCTGGATTTACCAGCAGTGATACCATTGCCGGTGCCTGTCTCGGGATGAAGATGGCTGCCGTTGGATTGGATACCGTTCCTTCTCGCAACAAATTCAGGGGGCCTTGAGAGGTGATCCAGAAAAATCCAGCAACAGCAACTGACAGCAGTACTGTGACTCCTGCTGCCAGGAGATAAAAAAACGAGCGTAGCTTCATGGTGTGAACTCCGACCGCGTCCGAGGGCGATTGAGGGAGAGAAAATCCCAATTCCACGCTTATTATAAGTTGCTGTTCAACTCCCCCGGTCTACTCCCTATGGGGGTTTTTAACGCTCACCAAAAAGAATTCAGAAGCCAGGAGTCAGGAGGGTCTGGATAATAGAGGATGAAAAAGAGGAGGGTTAGAAGCCCGTGCTTTTAAGCGGCAAACGGCAAGGGCGGGGTAACAATCCCCGTTTAAACGAATTCTGACTCCTGAATTCTGACTCCTGAATTCTGACTCCTGAATTCTGACTCCTGAATTCTGACTCCTGAACTCTGACTCCTGAATTCTGACTCCTGAATTCTGACTCCTGAATTCTCTTCAATCTTGCGTTAGCCGAAGGGAGTCGGTCAATTCTGTAAGATATCTTTATCCAGTTATTGCTTATTGCTACAGATGGCGGTTATCCGTCCGGGAGCAAGCTAAGTACTGCGGTAAACCTTATAACAAGGGTATTTGAATCAGATGACCCATCAATTTTTCTTTAGTCAACCCATTCCTCAAATGAGTGTTGAGGAACTGGTTCAATACCTGTCTGAGTCCCAGGAAGGGTTGCAGTTGATCGATGTGCGGGAAGAACAGGAAATTGCGATCGCTCGTTTAGAAGGCTTCGAGAATCTGCCCTTAAGTGAGTTTGCCCAATGGTCTGAGCAAATCCTAACTCGTTTTGACCCAGACACCGAGACGCTGGTGCTGTGCCACCATGGCAGGCGATCCGCTCAGATGTGTCAGTGGTTGATGAGTCAGGGGTTCACCCATGTCAAAAACATTGCTGGCGGGATTGAGGCTTACTCGCTCCTTGTCGATCCAAGCATCCCTCGCTATTAGCTGCCGTTCATGGCAAACCGCACTCGGCAAGTTTCTTTTGCTATCTTAAAGCCAACACCCATTGTTTCGTCTGACTGCATCTGCTTACACTAAGGCTGCTCGTGGGTTGGTGATTTCTCAACCGCCCTTGATTTTCTCCACCACTTCCGGTTCCCAGTGAGCTTGCCTTATGGAAAGCCATTATCCGGAATCAAACAGGTTGGTGAATATACCATAAAATCTTCCTCTATACAATCCTTTGGTTCTCTAGAAAATCTGATTAAGATCGGCTTTTGTTCAAATGACCTTGCAAGTGAGTCTGACTAACCGACAACAACAAATTCTTTGGGCTACCATCCGTCACTATATTTCAACTGCAGAACCGGTGGGTTCCAAAGTTTTGGCGGCGGAGTATGACCTCAGTGTTAGCCCTGCAACTATTCGCTCCTGTATGGGCGTTCTGGAAAAAGTGGGGTTATTGTATCAACCTCATCCCTCTGCTGGACGGGTTCCCTCTGACTCCGGCTATCGGATTTACGTTGACCAGTTGATTACTCCTTCTGAAACTTTGGGGCGTAAAGTTGAAAATTTACTCACCAATCAGTTGAATTCGGAGGAGGGAAGCTTTGAGGCCGTGCTGCGAGATGCAGCACAAATTCTGGCGACAGTCAGTGGGTATATTGCTTTAATCACAATGCCTCAGACTCGAACCACACGCTTGCGGCATTTGCAGTTGGTGCAGATAGATCCGAGGCGGGTGATGTTGATTGTGGTGACGGATGCCTATGAAACGCAGTCTATCTTGATGCAACTGCCTCAAGTAGCCGATGAAGCGTCTTTAGATCAGTTACTCGTTGAGCAAGAGTTGCAGCTTTTATCTAACTTTTTGAATAGTAAGTTACGGGGGCGATCGCTCAGCGAATTGGCTAAGCTGGATTGGAGTGAGTTAGACCGGGAATTTGCTCAGTATGCTGATTTCTTGACTTTGTTGCTGACTCAATTAACTCGCCGTGCGCTGACTCCCGAACCCACAACGATTATGATTCGCGGCATCTCCGAGGTGTTGCGCCAGCCAGAATTTTCGGAGTTGCAGCAAGTTCAGATGCTGTTACACCTGCTGGAAGAGGAGCAAGATCAACTCTGGCCGGTAATCTTTGAAATCCCAGATAATCCAACTTTAGAGCGTCGGGTCAAAGTAGTAATTGGCTCAGAAAATCCCTTGGAACCGATGCGTACCTGCGCCCTAGTGAGTGCTACCTATCAGCAGGGTGAAGTCCCGATTGGGAGTGTGGGAATCCTGGGGCCAACGCGAATGCTCTACGAAAATGCGATCGCACTAGTAGAAGCTGCCGCTGATTATCTCACGGATGCCTTGAGCCAACCCGCATGAATATACTGTCGGATTGATCAAGCTAAGCTGCACTTGCCCATACTTTGCACTTGAGCGAGTGCGGGTAAACAAGTAAAGGGCTTAATGATCTACCTTCTCCCCTTTTCCCTCAAGTGGGAAAAGGTTAAAGGTTAAAGGAAAAAGGGACGGAGATAATTTTTCCCCTTTCCCCCTTCGCCTTTCCCCTTTCCCCCTTCCTCACAGGGGTGTAACTTGTAAGCACGACAGCTTATCTCTCCTAGCTGTGCCTCTCTACTCAATATCTCGTAATGCGAAAAATTGGATTTTGGTTACTTTGGGTTGGCGTAGTCGCCTATGCGTTTTTCCTTGCCCCTCCCAATCAACCCGACACCTTTGAACTGATTAAAAATCTTTCCCTCGGCAAGTGGGACGGCATTAACCCTCTAATCATTGCCGTATTTAATATCATGGGCATCTGGCCGCTAATATATAGCAGCTTGATGTTTATCGATGGTAGGGAGCAAAAGATTCCAGCATGGCTTTTTGCCACAGCATCTTTTGGAGTGGGGGCCTTCGCCTTATTACCCTATCTAGCGCTACGCCAACCCAACCAGGAGTTTACGGGTTCTAAAGACATCGTTTTGAAGATACTTGATTCCCGTTGGCTAGGTGTTGCCCTCACGCTAGGAACTCTAGGATTGTTGGGTTTTGGGTTACTCAAGGGCGACTGGGGAGATTTTATCCAACAGTGGCAAACCAGGCGTTTTATTCACGTTATGAGTTTGGATTTTTGCCTCTTGTGTGTCTTGTTTCCAGCACTTCTTGGAGATGATATGGCACGGCGAGGACTGAAAAATTCTCCCCTGTTTTGGGTGGTGGCGCTAGTGCCTTTAGTCGGCCCCCTACTGTATCTCTGTCTGCGTCCACCTCTGTCAGATTCTGGGCAAGAAGTAGCTCCTAGTCGCCAACAATCCGCCTCAAACTAAATTACTGAATACAATTTTTGTAGGGTGCGTTATCAGCGCACCTAATAATTTTTTAAAAATTGACAGAAATCTCGATTTAAAGATATTAAAGCTTTTAATTTATTAAACATTTAACTTACCAATTAATAGATAGTAAATTGCTGTGACATGGGCATCTTGCCCGTCCATTTATGAAATTAAATCGATATCAGATTAGTTATTATATAGCAGTCGCTAAGGTGATTAGGACACATGCAAATCCTGAAAACTTGACCCATCAATCTTTTTCCTTCTGCCTTTTGTCTTCTGCCTTCTGCCTTTTGGTATAAATACTGTAACTCATTCAATCAAATAGGGAACTGCTAGTAATATTTCCTAATCCAAAAGGCTGATTCATAGACTATTTTCCTAATCCAAAAGGTTGGTTTATAACCCATATAGGGAGTACCTTCCGGACTTTTGCGACAGACGAAGAAATGTGTAGCTATCACTAAGTTTTCAGCGATGCCATTCCTGGATGTTCGCCAAGCTTCAGTGAAGTTTCTTCACACAGGAGTCTATCGTGTCAGCACGTAAAATTATTCCTCACTCTCAAAAATCGGCTGTGGCGATTGGCGCACCTCTGTCTTTAATTTTCACTGTTATCGTCACACTAGCTTTTACTTCAGAACCACCCGCTTTTGCTGCTGGAATTGTCGGTAATGGAACACCAGGAAGCTGCACCGAAGCTGCCTTGAATTCTGCTTTAGTAGGCGGCGGTAATATTTATTTTAATTGTGGCCCAACTCTTCACACCATCCCGGTGACTAGCGAAAAAGTAATTTCCACGACTACCGTAATTGATGGGAGTGGTTTAATTACGCTCAGTGGGGGAGGTCAAACTCGAATTTTTTTCACCCAACCTAATGTGGAATTTGTTGTAAAAAACCTCACTCTGGCTGATGGGTTTACAACTGACCAAGGAGGTGCAATTTTTAATGGATTTCGGGGAAAACTCCAAATCATTAACAGCAACTTTAATAATAATATCTCAACCAAAGAAGGTAAATTTGATGGCGGTGGTGCCATCTACTCTCAGAGTGAAAGTACCGTAATGATTGAGCAGAGTACCTTTACCGGAAACAAAGCGGGTAATGGGGGTGCAATTAACAACTTACTGAGTGATTTAACCATCATCAACAGTACCTTTACAGGAAATCAGTCGGTGCGTTCAGGTACAGGGGGTGGGGGTGGAGCCATATATATTGATGGAGGTAATGGGAGTAGCGGAAAAATTCTCATCCGTGGTAGCACCTTCATGAACAATACAGCCGTTTTGCAGGGAGGGGCTATTTTTAGTAACCTCTATAACAACAATACAAACACCATTGAATATTCAACGTTTTCCGGTAACAGTGTGACGGGTACGGAGAATCAAGGCTTTGGCGGTGCAATTTACAATATTGGCAACGTGCCAAATACCCTTTTAACTGTTGCTAATACGACAATTGCTGGTAATACTGCCACCAATCAAGGCGCTGGGATTTGGAGTGGGAATAATTCCACTGTCAATATTGTCAACAGCACGATTTTTGGAAATCAGGCTGTGAGTCTTGATGGTAAAAGTGGATTGGGGGGTGGAATTATGAGAACGGGTGGCACAATCAACATTACCAATAGCACAATTGCCAGTAATTATGCTGGCTTTCAAGGTGGTGGAATGGTTGGCGGTTCTGCGATTACGATTACCAATGTCATCCTCGCCAACAATGTGGCTAACAACGGTGGCAAGAATTGGAATATCAAGAACAATTGCGCTAGTCCCATGACTAGTGGCGGTAACAATATCCAATTCCCCGCTAGAAACTTGAATGATCCAAATGATGCAGATTGCGCTGCCGGAATCATAACAGTAGACCCACTGCTGGGCCTACTGGCAAATAATGGTGGCTCAACTCAGACGTTGGCACCGTTACCGGGTAGTCCTGCGATTAATACTGGAAATAATACGCCATGTCCTGCGATCGATCAGCGAGGGGTTGCTAGACCTCAGGGTGGTATATGTGACATTGGTGCTGTTGAAGTGCAATAATGCCCTCTCTGTTGAAAATTGCCTGATCGACTATAACTGAGCGCGAATACAGAATTGATATTGCATATAGCCTCAGGGATAGAAACGAAATATGGTTAGCAATCAGCGATTAAAGAATCAAGATGAGATCATCGCTAAGATTCAAGGCAAAATCCTGGACACGCTAAGTAAAGAAATGACGGAACCCGTTGATTTTCAAAAACTTCAAAGCCTCAGTGTAAGTCTTAAAGCTCTGTCAGAAGCAACTGCGCTTCTCAACAACCTGCCATAATTATTTTTTTCTCAAAAAATATCGATATGAGGTAGTGAGGAAGCTAAGGGAAGCAGGGGGAGAGGTCGTAAATTATGGTCTAGACCCCATAACAGTACCATTGCTGAAGTCCTAAGCTATGCAATTTGTTGATTACCTCGTAGCGATCGCTCTCCTTGACTCAGCTGAGGTAAAGTAGAGAGCGATCGCTTTTTCGACTCCGCTGAAGTAAATTTTGCTGTGGAGGTATCGTAACCTAGCGTATGTTTCATACGCCTCTGGTATCTGATTGTCACAGGGGAATTTCTGTGTACATTGATGTTATTTTTCAGTGATTGGTGGGAATACTAAGGAAGGGGAACAATCTCAGCCTGTCCCCAAGGTCGTAATTTGATACAAGTTTTTCTTAACTCCCACTAGAGAGTCATGTATGGCGAAGAAAATTAGCGCTGGCAAACTGCTGGAGCTTTATGCTTCTGGAAAACGAGATTTTTATAACATAACGCTGAAGGTAAGGCTGAACAATACAATTTTGAAGGGAGTTAGCTTACCGGAAATAAACCTAGTAGGTGCAAACCTTCAAGGAGCGAATCTCCAAAAAACTAATCTTCGAGGGTCAAACCTGGCTCTGGCAAATCTCACAGGAGCAAATCTACGCAGGGCAAACTTGGCTCTAGCAAATTTTGATGGAGCAAGCCTGATTATGGCAGATTTCCTAGGGGTAAATCTGAAAGAAGCAAGCTTAGTTTCAACTAACCTACAAGGTATATGTCTTGAGAAGGCCAACCTACAAAAAGCCAACCTCCGAAAGGCAAATTTGATGGGAGCAAATCTGCGAGAGGTCAACCTGGCTATGGCAAGTCTCTCAGAAGCCAATTTACGAGGAGCAAGCCTAAGAGGAGCAAACCTTCAACAGGCAGACTTGCGCGGAGCCTCCTTAAGAGAAGCAGATATAACTGGGGCAATTCTTGATGGAGCAATAATTTCTGATAATGAACTTCCACAAACCCCAGACAAAGTGCAAATTCTTCAAATTCATTCTTCTACAACTGCTAGAAGGGTCGAACGAATCATTACTAATGTATCTGCAATAGAACAGCCCACAGATCAATTCTCTATCAGTGAACCGATTAAAGATGCCGTAGCTGAAGCATACTTAACCGATAAAAATCATAAAATATTAGAGACAATTCACCAAGCTGTTACGACAGAAATTGAGGCGGTAACTGCTGCAGAAGATCAACTTTATGCTGAGGAATACTTCAATCCAAGAAGTATTAAAGAAGCCAAAGAACGCATCAATATATCTATTGCTCAACGGCAAGGGCAATCTAAATTTCGTCAAAGTTTACTTGAAGCTTACAACTATCGTTGTGCCATCACTGGATACGATGCACAAGAAGCACTCGAAGCCGCTCACATCATTCCCTACTGTGAAACAGAAAACAATCACCCTTCAAACGGGTTGCTGCTTCGCGCAGACTTACATACGCTCTTTGACCTCAACTTGATTACAATTCACCCAGAAACGCTGAAGGTACACCTTGTTCCTAGCTTACACCAAACCTCTTACGGTGAACTTCAGGGAAAACTTCTGCAACTACCTCAAATTACAGCTTATTTACCTAAAAAAGAGTGGCTTAAATGGCGGTGCGATCAGTGTCAGTGGTATAGAGAATTCTCTTGATAAGAGCAATGGAGCTTCTCTCCTTTAGGGAGTTAGTTTTAGGGAAGATACAAAGGAGTTAGCAAGAGAAACCTTGTTGTTGGGGAGGTGACAAGGGCGAGAAAGAGAGATTCATCAATATTTTTGTTTGTCAAATAATTTTAGATGTATTTACCTGAACTGATACCGCTAGAGAATTTATTCTCACCTATGTGCATCTAATTTGCCTGTTTATACGTCATTCTCTGGGTGAGAGGTAGAAGTCTAACCACCTCTTGATGCCATTTGAACGTTTGAACTCTACCTGTAGGAGGTGAGCATTATCCACCCTACCTGTAGATGCTCGGCATCGATTCTGTTTCTGATGCTTACTTTTGAGGTTAGCTAAGATCAGGTTCAGCTGAATCTCACCCAGCCAGAGTACCCCAGTACGTCCATGAAGCCGCCCACCTTTCTGAAAAACATACCGGCTCCTGCACGGATGTTATTCCGACCCATGTTGATGATTTCCTTAGTGCTACACGGCGTAGTACTAATGCTACCGTTGCCACCTGACTCAAAAAAGCCTGAGTTTTCTAAAAAAGAAGAACAAGTCAAGATAACACAGTTACCCACAACTCGAACTTCTTCCCAACCTTCTGCTCAATCCTCAGCCAAAGCAAATCCTCAACCTAATCCTCAGCTAAACGAGTCAATTAGTACTAACGAACCCACGCTTCCGCAATTCTCCTGGCCACTCGATACTCAACCTAGCCCTCAACTGAGTGAGTCAACGCCTCCCAAATTCTCCTGGCAGCTGAATCCTCAACCTAAGTCTCAGCCAACCCCATCAACTCGCTCCGAACCGAAGCAACAGTCAGCTAACCCAATCCTCTCTGAAGCTAAGCCAAAGCCCGACCAAAACGCTAAACTCGAAACTTCTCAACCGGATTCAGAGAAATCTGAAGCATCAACGTCTAAATCCTCTCCATCACAACCCTCCAATCCTGCTCCTAATACTGATACAGGAGCGAGTAATGGTGCTGAAATTAAGACTAGAACTAGTACTGATACTGATACAAGTACGGGTACAGAGGCTGATAATGCTAATGTCAAAGACCCCCTTGAAGATTTTCTCAAGAATTTTCCCTTTCCAGAAAACGTAAATGTTGGTTCATTAGGCGTACTCTCCGCAGAAGCTGATAAATCCGCTCGTAATATCAAGCAGCCATTAGGTCAGGTGATTAAATTCTACGGAAAAGAATTACCAGCTAGACAATATAATCCCCTCGATTCTCCAGTCGCCGATGATACAGACCTAAAAATTTATCCAGTATCTAAAAGTAGTGTGACTCAATACCTTCACTTAATTTCTAAAGGAGAAGATACGATAATTTTTCTTTCAGGAGAAAAGCTAGCGCGTAAAGACTTAGCAAATTTAGAGGCAGAAACGGCGGAAGAAAGAGAGTTTAAAGATATTCTTCGGCAAAATATTGCCACAGCTTCATCTCAGGAACTAACTTCTGATATAAAGAGCAAAATAGCAGGGGGGAAATATAATGATTTGGGAATATTGCCAGGAAAAACACCAGAACAGCTTGGTTCAGATTTTAGTAAAGCACTTAGTGAGAATGGATTTAAGATAGCTAACCCGATGAAATTAGGGTCTGGTATGCTTCTTTACGGGGCTAACAAAAATAGATTTACAGGCTATATCCAACTTATCCTTACTGAAGATGGTACGGGGACAGCCATTATTATATATGATGATTTTCCTCTATCTTAGGGAAAGAGATTAATTCAATTTAAGAACTGCCTTCAATTGCAAGAGAAACGCGATCGCCTCCTACATCCCGCATTTCTCCTAATATCTGCATGACCTGTTCGTAGGGCATTGTACTATCAGCTTGGAGGAACACAGCGCCTTTAGGGTTTTGTGCTAAATAGACTTTCATTTCCTCAAACAACTGCTCTTTGCTTATAGGTTGATTATTCAGCAAAATTTGTCCCTGTGCATTGAATTGCGCGACCAAAGGAGCGACCGTATTTTCTTGCTGGGTTGTATCAGTATCACTACTCGCTAGTTGGACATCCACACCCTGCTCAGTTGTTAGCATCATGGAAGTCATCACGAAAAATGCCAAGACTCCCATCATCACGTTGAGCATCGGAATCAGGTCAATGGTTGGTATTGATGAGCTTGGTCGCTGAGTTTTAAATCGCATAATTGAATTGAATCTGAGAGTATCCTTATTTCCGAATGAAGAGGCTACACCTAGATCCCCCTTACCCCCCTTACCCCCCTTAGTAAGGGGGGAATGTAAGGTAGGAACTGTTTATTCTTGGGGGAGCCAGAAAAGTATCTGTAGCAAGCATTTAGAGCATTTAGAGAATTGGTATTAACGACGCTCAATGGCGAGAGAGACGCGACTGCCACCGATTTTACTCATTTCTTGCAAAAGTTTTGTCACCTGTTCATAAGGCAATTCTCGGTCTGCCTTCAAAACTACAGTTCCTTGAGGATTTTGCGCCAAAAAAGAGCGCATTTTTTCAGCCAACTGGTCAACCGTTATCACTTGATTGTCTAGTAAAATTTCACCTTGCCGATTCAGTCCAATGTCTAGAGATTCTTGAGCTGTTTGGTCGGCCTGTTCGCCTGCACCTGTCTGTGTACCGGGTAAACCGGGTAGATTGATATTGCCCAACCTCTGACCGGTAAAAGACATGGAGGTGATGATAAAAAAGGTCAGAACTGACATCATCACATCCATCATGGGCACCAGGTTTACTTCTGGTGTTGAAGAATTTTGTTGCCGATTTCTAAATCGCACGAGTTAATTTGAGGTTCAGTATTTTTCTTTAGAAGGAAAGGTATCAGTTTTGTAGGCAGGTAAAGCAGATGCTGGGTTAGCTGTAGAGGGTTCGTACCAAATCTGGCGGTAAATCAGTTCTAACTCGCTACCCACTTCTGCAAAGTAATCCATCTGGCTGGATTGGAAGGTAACCAGGGTGCGGAAGACGAGTAAAGCCACAATCGCCACAATCATACCGGCTGCTGTGGTAATGAGGGCTTCACCGATACCCGCAGCGACTTTGCTTGCCTCGGCTGTTGTACCTCCCCCGCCAATTTTAAGGTTGTTGAATGTACCAATCAGACCTGTTACCGTCCCTAGCAGTCCTAACAGGGGAGCAACGGCAACGATGGTTTCTAAGAGTTTGTCGCCTTTACGCATTTGAATGAATTCCTTATCGCCTGCGGCTTCCATTGCTAGACGAAAGGTTTCAGGTGTGGGTTGCCGTAGCTTTAGAGGGGCGTAAAGAAAGCGGCCAATGGGTAAAAATTGAGATTGTTTGGCGATCGCTGCCGCTTTTTGCAAGTCGTGTCGCGCTGCATCCATCACGTCATGGACGATGCGATCTTCTTGGGTTAGCAGTCGAAACCAAAACCAAGCTCTATCTAGAGCGCAAGATATAGTCAAAATCGATAACCCCAAAATCGGCCACATGACTGGGCCACCTTGGAGGAATAAATCAAATACGCGGGTCATAGAGGTTGAAGCGATCGCTAATTAGGCAGATTGCGGCAGTTGACAATTTCTTTGTTAGCATACCGGACATCATATGGTAACGGGTCAAGTGACACTCAGCACGGTAGCCTAGCATTGACTTAGCCTGTACAACATTGCCCAGAGAGCAAAGCGCCAAAACTATAGCCAGTCTAAATCAGTTGTGAAATAGGATTATCGTCTTGTCTAATACTTAAAATTAGCTCAAAGACTTTCTCCCCCTGACTCCTGACCCCTGACTCCTGACCCCTGACTCCTGACTCCTGACTCCTGACTCCTGACTCCTGAATTCTTGTCATTAAGGATGGCTATAGAGAAGTAGGGAATTAGGGTTAAGCGATCGCGACTTGATATCCCTTCCCTATTTTCTCCACCTTAAAAGCACTAGAAGCCTGCATAAACTCCACGAAGCTATCATCCAGTTTCAACTGCTTGATGATTGCGGAAATGGGTTGACCGTACTGCTTGTTAAATTCACTCCCCAAAAATTCAAGAGGCATAGACTTCTGGGGAGATTTAGCCGTTAAAGCTTTCAAAATTTCTAATAGGTACTGTTCCAGGTCAGTACGTGCTTTTATTTCAGGAAAAGACGCCTTGGCGAGTGTTACTTTAGCTTCAGTTCCACTATTTTCAACGGTAAAGGTGGTGCAGGATTGTAAGTATTTAGTAAAATTACTCCCTAGCTTTAATTTTTTGACCACAGAATTAGCTGTTTCACCACACATGATCGGTAGGGCTGCACTTAGCCTTGTTACCGGAACTTTATCGAGGGAAGCACTAGCTTGTATTGAAGCAATAATTTCTACCAATGTCTGCTCAAATTCTTCCTTAGAATTAATCGTTCTTATTGCTGGAGAGGAGATAGGTGTAACAGAATTTGGCAATATCACCTCCTCTTTCTCAGGGGGAGGGGGTATAGATTCGGGTTGAGATAGGGGAGGAATTGACTCTTGGTTTTGAGATTCTACCAGTGAGCTACTGCTGGAATTACCATTAACACAGAGAATACGTCGTTCTTGGAAAAGGGCAGTAACCGTTGACAATCGCTCTATTCGTTCAGTGATTGATTTATGTTCAACTTTAATCAGCTCTTCTATCTTAGCCACAAACTCTTCAACCGAAGGAATTTCCGTTCCTATTTTTAAAGAGTATTGACGATTTTGACCCGTATTACGATTTTCAACACTCAAAGTGTGGTCTTGCCTCCGCACTCGATAGACGGTCATGCCTTGCCGTTGTAATCCATTACAAAGATGAGTCAACAACCAATCTGAAGAGCAAACAAAAACTTCTTTGGCATCCGGATAATGATGACTAATCGAGATTCCCATCGCAATCATTTGGGCATCAGCACTGTTTTGACCTAATGGAACGTGAATTAGCTGATAGCCACGCTCGTAAAGCTCTGCATCCAGCTTACCAATGGTATGATTTCTCCAATTCGCAAAGGCAATCTTGACTTGGAGAGGATACTGACTCACCTCAGCTAAGAATTTTTCAGCATTAATATCAAGTCTTAAGTTTTCTGCATCTAATAGCAAAATAGCGATTCCCGGCGTAGATGGAATTGGAGTTATTACCCGCTCTAACCGTGATACCGACACTTCTGGAGGAATTGGCATGGACAAGTCTGTTTGACTCAATACAGGTTGAGAGTATCCGTTACTAGCAACGGGTACGGTATCACTCTCAACACTAGGCAATTGTGGCGAAGCCAAAGACTCAAAAAATTGCTTCCCACAAGCTTTGCACAAATATCGTTGCCTGCCACTTGAGCGGCCATTTTTACGGAGTTGAGTTGATTCACATCGGGGACATTTCATGGGAAAATAAGGTAAAAGATAATTTTTCTGGTAATAAAATTTAGCAGTTAAGATTTTTAGGAAAGGCTAGCTCTCGTCAGAGTACTTTGAAAAAGAGTATTGCCTTTATGATGTAGAGCTAAGTCTGTGCGATCGCGTCTTCATTGAGGTCTTTTTTTACCGCTACTTTCCACCCTTTATCAGCTTGCTTCAGTTCAAAGACACTACAGGACTGAAAAAACTTAGTAACCTTGATATTTAACTTGAGTTTTTTAAGCACGGTAGTAATGGATTGACCATAGCGTCGTTGAAATTGAGTGCCTAAATCTGCAATAGGAATGTAGCTTTCTGGAGATTTTTGAGTTGCAACCTCGATCATTGTTACTAAAATATGCTCTAGTTCAGCGCGTGAAGTAACTTTGGTTAAATTGCTAGTTTGAGGTT
>JBFLZA010000136.1:0-15469 GCA_040756535.1 Cyanobacteriota bacterium | reverse complement strand
CTGGTTTTTGATTGGAAGACAGTTCGATACTAATTTCCTCAGGAGAGATATTCTTCAGTTCATGAACTTCATTCACAATGATACCCATTCGCCTTTCTTCCCAGCTTAAAACCACTACACTATCAGTCAAGCAATAGTCTGATGGATGATAACCAAGGCTGAGGTTCAGATCCAGAACGGGCAAAATATCCCCTCTAAGATTAACAACACCAACGATGTCACCATAAGGGTTTGGGCTGGGAGTTAATTCTGGTAGGGAAAAAATTTCTTCAACGTAAGTTTGGCTAACGCCATAAAGGCAGTTATTCAGGCTAAAAGTAAGATAAGGATGGTCTGGCATTTGCTTATTAGTCAATTAGGTTTAATTCGGATTTCAGTTGAGAAATGAGTTCGGCTGCTGTTAAATTGCCTAGTTTCGGTATTTGAGTATGAGGAGGCAATTGCTTCAGGAAGTTAAGGGCTGCCTGCTGCATTTGAATATTGCTTTTTTGGAGTGCAGTTTCGAGAGCGCTATAGTTGATTTCCCAAGACAAGTCATCTACTGAAGGATGTTGCTCATTTCCTAGAGATACTTCAGGTGTATCTGCGAAATTATCGGCATAGCGTTGATAGACTAGCGCTTCTGGAAAAACTTTTGTCTGAAACTGGCTTAAATTCTGGCTATAAAGTTCAGCATGACCTGTAATGAGATAGCCTAAGGGTTGGAGGACATGGTAAAATTTGCCTAAAACCTTAGCAATGGCTGAGGATTCAAAATAAATGAAAACATTACGGCAAAGAATCAAGTCAATTTCTCGTAGCTCCGAGTTGGAGCGAGGATATGAATCTTTAACTAAATTGATGGGTTGAAACTTGACCATTTGCTTAATGAATGGATCGAGATGATATTGGTTGTTAACTCCCTGAAAATACCGCTGCTTTATTTCTTCCTCCACTTGCCTGAATGACCAAGGGGTGTAAATTCCTGATTGCGCTTTTTGGAGGGCAACTGTATTAATGTCTATTCCCAAAATCATCACATTCCATTGCTCTATATCGGGAATGAGTTCTTTGAGGAGGATTGCCAGAGAGTAGGGTTCTTCTCCTGAGGAGCAGCCTGCACTACAGATACGGATAGTTTTGTTGGTTCGTTTACGTTCGATTAATTCTGGAATAAGGTGATTACGCAATAGAGAAAATAGCTCTTTGTCTCGAAAAAAGTAACTTTCAATATTAGTAATTAAAATAACTAGTTTTTGCCATTCTTGATGACTTTCTGGGGTGGTAGTTTCTAAGAATTGATAGTAAAGTTCAGGAAAATCTAGTTTGAGAGCTTTCATTCTTAAGGCGATTTTCTCACTTAATGTCGCCCTGTCTCGCTCTCTAATCTCTAGCCCTGTATGCTTGGTAATTAACCGAATAAAAGCCTGTTTTAACCCTTCACTCAATGATTCTATGTTTGACACTTTAATCTCCTAGTACAAGAAGGCAGAAGGCAGAAGGCAGAAGATAGAAGGCAGAAGGAATATTTTTTGTACAGTAAGCTTTTGAACCTTTTTCAACTGGATAGTTATTTCCGCCATGCTGTACTAGTCATCCTCATTAAGTTTTAGAGGGCTTCGTTTTTTTGCAGTAGAGCTAACAGCGTTGGTGCGATCGCATGAACAGGTAACACCTGTTTGGCCGCTCCGAGTTCGATCGCTTCTCTCGGCATCCCAAACACGATGGAGGTGGCTTCATCTTGAGCAATGGTAAAGCCCCCCGCTTGGGCGATGACCTGCATTCCTTGGGCCCCATCCCTACCCATACCCGTCAACAAGACTCCCACTGTTGCCTTGCCATAGAACTTGGCTACCGACTTAAACGTGACGGTTACCGAAGGGCGATGTCCGTCTAGTGGCGGTGCATCAGAGCAGATAAATCTTCCACTACCATCCAACTCTAAGTGCTGCTGTTCAGGAGGGAAATAAATCATGCCTGGTTTTGGCATCTCTCCGGGTTGAGCTATCTGAATGGGTAACCGACAACAACTGGATAACCAATCAATAAATCCCTGCAAAAAACCCAGACAAATGTGTTGTACACAAATCACGGGTACAGGGAAATCGGATGGCAGGTGAGCCAATAGTTCACTTAAGGCTTGGGGGCCACCTGTAGAGGCACCAATAACTACTACTTTTGGATTAGGGTAGGACTTAGATGCAAAATTAGGAATATTTTCTCTTTCTTGGCTCTTAGCTGGAGAGGAAAACTTCCGTTTTTTTGTCAATACCCTGACGCCAGACAGAACATGAATTCTATTAATCAACTCCTGATTGAGTAACTTATCATTCTGTGTCAACCCAGCGCGAGGTTTAGGAAAAATATCGACTGCCCCTGCATCTAAAAGCCGAAAAACATGATGAGTATCCTCTTCCTGTACGGAGTTACTAACGACGAGAATCGGTCGAGGATAGAGGGCCATAACTTCAGTTGTCAGCTCCAGTCCATCCATTTCCGGCATGTGGAGGTCTGTACAAATTACATCAGGCTGAACCTTGGGAATCAATTCTAACGCTTCTAATCCGGTGTGAGCTTCTCCCACCACTTCTATCTGCGGTGATGAGGTAAGGATTCTTCTCAAAATGACGAGAGAAATGGGGGAATCTTCTACTAACAGAACGCGAATTGTCATTGGTTATTGGTCATTAGTTATTGGTCATTGGTCATTCGTCATTGATTATTAGGGGTAAACAAAAACAAAGGACAAAAGACAAAAGACAATTAAACAAGCCTGCCTAATATTTCTAAAAGAACATCTTGATTGAACTTGCCTTTGATGACGTAAGCACTCGCTCCTGCTTGGGCACCTCTTTTCTTGTCTTCATCCCCAGCAAGAGTGGTGACCAAAATAATGGGTAAGTCCTTATATTCTGGATGATGGCGAATTTTTGCGGTGAGTGAAAATCCATCTAGATTGGGCATTTCTACGTCAGAGATAACCGCATCGAAATGGCGAGTTTGCAGCTTTTCATAACCATCTAACCCATCCACAGCTATGACTACTTCATACCCAGCTTTTTCTAAGAGCCGTTGTTCTTGGGTACGAACGGGCAGGGAGTCTTCTACTAGGAGAATGACGGATTGGCGTCGAGGTTTTGCCTTGGGTTTGATGGAGGCTACAGAGGTCGTTTGCTGTTGCACTGAGCGAATCAACTCTGGGGGATTCAGAATCATGCATACTTCCCCTGTAGGGAGAATTGTTGCTCCCGTGACATTCCGGACTCGCTTCAATATTTGAGTCTTAGGTTTGATTACCACCTCTTGAGTATCCAAAAGGCGATCGACAAAGAATCCAGCTTGTTCTTCTCCTACCTGAAGCAAAATACACGATCGCAAATCGTCGTTGTGGGGCCCAACCTTAGCGATGGAGGCATAAATCGGGGAGTTGGAGAGTTCCAGCACATCGGCTAGATTTGCGACAGAAATCGTCTGATTATTAACGGTAATCGTTTCTCGACCTTGAGTAGTAACAACCTGCTCCGGGGAAACCAATAACGTTGTTTGCACAGATTCAATGGGTAGAGCATGAACAATCCCCTGAACCTCTACGAGCATGGCATTAACGGTTGTTAAGGCTGTGCTGAATTGGAGACGGAACGTGCTTCCTTGACCAAGAGTTGAGTCAATTTGAATCGTGCCTTTAAGCCGTTCGACGTTGGTGCGTACTACATCCAACCCGATACCCCGACCCGAAATTTCTGTAATAAATGTCCGGGTGGAGAAGCCAGGAGCGAAGAGGAGGTCGTAAATCTGGCTGGGAGTCATCGCCTGGAGTTCTTCGGTTCCATAAAGTCCACGCTTGATGGCGGTTTGTTTAATCTTCTCGATGTCTAATCCTCGCCCATCATCAGCGACTTCAATCACAATGTTGTTGCCACTGGGATAACCCCTAAGCCAAATGGTAGCGGTGGGAGACTTGCCGAGTGCTTCTCGCTCTTCAGGGGTTTCGATGCCATGATCGATCGCATTCCGAATCATGTGCATCAAGGAGTCTTTAAGTTCTTCAAGGATGCGTTTATCGGCAGTGGTTTCCCCTCCTTCGATGATTAATTCCACTTGTTTGGATTGTTGTTTGGCAATATCCCTAACCATGCGGGGAAACAACTGAAATACAGTGGATAAGGGGAGAAGCCGGAGGGTGCGAATTTTGTCTCTTAATTCCCCAGTGATGAAGTCTAGTTTGGAACTGTATTCCTGAGTGGACGTTCTCAGGGAGTTGATGATTTTTTCTAAACGCTCTTGATAGGGATTGGTACGTAAGGATGAAGAGTCCCGGTATTGCCTTTGGCTGAAAAAAGTCTTCCAATCGTCCCAGAGGTTTGCCATTTCCTCAATTTCCGCCGTTGCGTGTGCGATCGCAATTTTGGTAACAGTGAGTTCCTCCGCTTGTGTCATTAAGGCATCGAGTTCGCGAGTGGGAACGCGAATGGTGTCGATGTGATACGGTTCACCAACAGAGGGTAGCTCTTGAGGTTGTATTACAGGAATCTTGGCAGTAGGGACGGGTAAAGACTCCTGAACAGTTGGTGCAGGAATGGACTCCATCAATTGCTCAAGGACAAACGCTGTATCCACTCCACTCGCTTGGCCGGTAATGGCTTCCTTGACCAAAAGACCGATCGCATCTAATCCTTGATAAAGGCGATCGCTCACCGGTTGGGTTAGAGTTACCTGTTTGTGCTTGATGCTGGAAAGAATCTCTTCCACAGCATGGGTAAGCATTTCTACCGTTTCGATTCCTACACTTCTAGAATCCCCTTTCAGGCTGTGAGCTTCCCGCAGCAACTGTTCCAACGTTGCTTCATCCTGTGGGTACTTTTCTAAATGCAGCAACCCCGCCTCTAGTTTCTGCAAGCGTTCTTCACTGGCAACTTTATAAATCTCTCGAAGCTCTTCGTCTTCGATCACACTGGATGCAGCCAGTAGAGCGTTGCCATTTTCTGGCGCGGTTTCTTGCTGTAACTTTTGGGGTTGCCAAATCGCTCCCATCAGAGAGTCGAGAACCTCAGCCGTATCCACCCCACTCGGTTGACCGGTTACGGCTTCCTGTACTAAACAACCAATTACCTGTAATCCTTGAAACAGGCTTTCACTCACCGATGGAGTCAGCGTTACCTTTTTACCTTTGAGGCTGATAACAATGTCTTCCACAACATGGGCAAACGCTTCCACCGTGTCCACACCGACAATTCTGGAATCGCCTTTGATGCTGTGGATTTCCCTCCGTAACCGTTCTAAGAGCGTTTCGTTTGAGGGCTGCTGTTGTAGCTCCAGGAAGCCGACTTCCAGTCTCTGCAAGCGTTCTTCGCTGGTAATTTGATAAACCGCTCGCAGTTCTTCGTCTTCGATAAAGCTAGGTGCAGCGACTAGAGCCTTGCCATTTTCTGAATCCGCGTCTTGCTGTAAGGCTTGAGGCTGTACAACCGCTTCCATCAAGGAGTCGAATACCTTAGCCGTATCCACTCCACTGGGTTGACCGGTTACAGCCTCTTCTACCAAAAAGCCCATCGCCTCTAATCCCTGAGAGAAGCGATCGCTTAAACTTGGGGTTAATCCGAGTTGTTGGTGTTTGAGGCTTAAGAGAATTTCTTTAACACCATGAGCGAGAGTTTCTACCGTTTCAACACCTACACTTCTGGAATCACCTTTGAGGCTGTGAGCTTCCCGCAGCAACTGTTGCAACATCGCTTCATCATGGGGATGCTGTTGTAAGTGCAGCCAACCCTCCTCCAGCTTCTGCAAGCGTTCTGCGCTAGAAATTCTGTACAGAGTCCGGAGTTCTTCGTCCTCTACCAAAAAGGAATCAGCAACAGCAGCCTTGCCATTTTCGAGAGATACCTCTTCCTGTAAGGCTTCCGGCTGCCAAACCGCCCCCATCCATTGATCCAGTATTCCAGCAATATCTACCCCACTCGGTTGATTAGTGACGGCTTCGTGTACCAACAACCCTATCGCCTCTAATCCTTGAGAAAGGCTTGCGCTCACCTGTTGGGTTAAGGCTGAAGGTTGACTTTTGATGCCCAAGAGAATCTCTTCAACCGTATGAGCGAGGATTTCCACCTGCTCTACCCCTACACTTCTAGAGTCACCTTTCAGGCTTTGGACTTCCCGCCGCAACTGTTCTAAGGTTGTTTCATCATCAGGGTATTCTTGTAGGTGCAGCAAACCCGTTTCCAGTTTCTGCAAGCGTTCTGCGCTAGAAATTTTGTACAGATTCCGGAGTTCTTCATCTTCGATCATCATGATTAATCATTGGTCAAACCAAGTGGCAATTCCCAGTCATACGCACCCCGCACCTCAACACCCCAGCACCCCAGCACCCCAGTTAGGTGCTATTGCAGTAAGAAAGAAAGCTAAACCTTGTGCTTGAGAACTAGAGCCGTTTCATTCAGTTGCTGAGTACCTACCTTGGTTTGACTGATACCCACAGCAGTTTCTTTTGCTCCCTTATTCAGGGTTTCCATCGCTTGAACGACTTGTTGGATACCATCAACTTGCTGCTTGAGGTTCAGTGAGATTTGTTGATTGTTCAACACCACTTTATTCACAGCATCCACTACACCCGTGAAGGCTTGGTCTGTTTTTTGCGCGACTTGCACCCCGGTTGTTACCGTCTTCGTGCCTTCTTCCGTCACCATCACGGTGGAATTAATCGCACTTTGGATTTCAGAAACCAGGAGATTAATCTTATCGGCAGAGCGTTGACTTTGGTCGGCCAATTTGCGAATCTCGTTAGCCACTACGGCAAAGCCTTTACCATGCTCTCCAGCCCGAATTGCTTCCACTGAGGAGTTGAGGGCCAGCATATTGGTTTGGTTAGCCAAGTTAGAAACGAGTTGAGAAATGCTGCCAATTTGACTTGCTTGCTCACTCAGGTGCAAAATTTGTTCAGCGATCGCTCCTACTTTCTTTTCCAAGGTAAACATCCCTTCCAAGGTTTCCCCTACCGCGTGGGTACCTCCCTGTGCCAGTACTAGAGCCTGCTGTGCAGCATTGACGGCGGCTTTGGCTTGCTCAGCCGACTGTCGGCAGGAGGCTTCGAGCTCATCCATCGTGGTGGTTGTTTCATTTACCGAGGTGGCTTGCTGACTCGCTACCCGTTCTTGCTCTTCCAAAGTAGAGAAAATTTGCTGGCTAGAGGTGGAGATGCCATGAATCAGTTGCTTAATCAGATTCACCAGTTGACCTGACCTGATAATTCCCAGAGGCAACACCGTAGCCAGAGCAATTAATATGATGACGCCGGCAACTAGTTTAAATGAGTTGACTGAGGCAAAAACAGTATTCTTGGGCACTTCATTGATTGCCACTAAAAATAACTTTTTCTCTGGATCGAGAGTAACCCGGTGGTAGCTGATTAGCTGGTCTGTTCCTTGGCCAATTACTCCCTGATTATCGCTGAGAATTTCCTTGGTAATATTTGCCGGAAAATCAGTTGCCAATTTTTCATTGTTTTTGAACTCAAATCCCCACTCTTTATTAGGATTGGGATGGGCAATATAGTAGCCATCTTGATTGACAAGTAGCGCTTGTTCTCCCTTATCTAGCTTTGCCTCTTTGATAACTTTAATAAATTGCTTGGCAAACACATTCGCAATGACAATTCCTCTTTTCTGACCCGTTGCATCCACAATCGGTGTAGCATACCGAATCGTTGGCTTAAACGGTCGCTCAATTTGACCCCGTTCCTGATTCAGTTCGACGGGTGAGGTGTAGATACTGCCAGCAGACAGCTTCATTGTCTCGGTAAAGTAAGGGCGATCTCCCTTATTTTGCAGTTGGTCTTTGGGGATAAGTTTGACATTAGCTCCATCGGAATCCACCCGCACCAACTCCTGACCTTTTTCGTCCAGATACCGGAGTTGCATATAATAAGGCTTTGCTTCCATCAAGGCAGCAAAGGTGGTTTGTAGCTGATCGACCCAAGCATCGTTGGATACATTGTTTTGCCCTGAGGCTCCACCAACTCTTGCTCCAATGATGCCTTGAATTGGGGGAGTTTTGCTCAAGAACAACACATCTTTATTAATACCTTCTAAAACACCCCGGATATTTTCAGCTTCATCCGCTACCTTCTGCTCCATCTTGCTTTCAGCAGAAGTTGATAAGGCAGTGGTGGAGGAAAAAATACTATACCATCCCACGATTGAGACGGGAACAATACTGCTGACCAGCAACAGGAACAGGAGTTGATGCTGTAATTTGAGCCGTTCTTGATATTTTCCGAAAACTTTCATCAACATTAGGGTTACCTACAAGGAGAGAATCCACCAAGAAACCCCATTCCCCTTGAGGAGATGGGATGATATAAAGGGGAATTACGGAAATTTACAATTCCTATAATTCACCTATAACGAATTGGACAATAGCCAGAAAAAAGTTAGCCTGATTAGGCTTTAATCACAAAATTACTTGCAGTGGCAATGATGACTTTTCAATGTTAGCTCTAATTTTAATTCCTAATAAATTCGTCCTTCGTAATTAAAGATGGGTTCCGGTTCCCAATCTCTATAGCTCGCCTACTTTTAGGCGGGTTTAAACCCCCATCTAAAAGTCAATTACGAATTCCGAATTTTTATAGAGAACCCTGGGCTTCAACCCGTATTACGGTTGAATCAAAGCAAGGGAGATGCAGTTACTGGTTCGTTGCTTTTATCCTGTAATGCCCTCAAGTTGTCATACAAACGTATGTCATGTATTACAGTTGTAGCATCTAAGTAAATAGTATTTTAAATAATTGATATCAACAATAAAATAAAGCAAATTTTATTAATCGTTTATAATTTATGCAGAGTAAAATATAGAGTTTTAATGAATGGTTTTAAGGGAAGAAAAATGTTGCCTCATTCCTTCTGATTCACCTGTAACCAAAGTTCTAAACTCACTAGCAGCCAAAGCAAGACGCCATACCTTGGCCACACCTGCCCCCGGTAATCTAACCATTCCCGAATTAAAGTTTGATTGAGATAAGGTGCGATCGCAGAATTTTTTGCTAATAACAACTGCTTGGCTCTCTTTTGCCAAATCGTGCGAAACCATTGATGCATGTGCATCATCATCCCGCTTTTGGACCGGTTCACAATCGCTTCAGGTAATAAATCGGCTACGGCTTGCTTCAGAACTGCCTTTTCTTGGGCACCAGACAGCTTATATTCAGGCGGAATTTGCAAACTTAACTCCACCACCCGCCTATCGAATAAGGGAGAACGCCCCTGGATTCCAGCCGCTTGGGTAAAGTTATTCACTTTGGTGAGAATATAATCTGCGCCTTTTAATTTGATATTAAGGAGCATCAATCGATTTAAATAGTTGACATCCGAGCGACTTAAATCAGCGGCAAACACGGAAGACTCAGCTTTAACAGCGTCCCAGATATCGGGTTTTAAAAGGCGTGGTAAATCAATAAAACATTTTTTGAACGAGGTCAAATAGGCAGAGACTACATCCTCTTGCTCTTGAGCGGATACGGCACGATATAACTGATTTAATAACATGGGCTGGTTCTTTGGCCCCCCAAAGCAGGGGTCGCCGCCTTCTCCGTTGAGAACCACGTTGACCGATTCTTGTGCCAGCTTTCCCACTAATAAGTTGGGAACGGTTAATCCTTCACCAATAGGGTCATCTAATTGTGCCAAAGCTAGGGGAAGCTGTTCCCAGATGGTATTGGGGGGAATTTCGAGAATGTGGTGCTGAGTTTGGCAATGTTGGGCGACTAAATTGGCAAATTCTAGTTCATTGGGATACTCTAAGCCAAAATGAATCGAATAGGTGTGTACCGGGTGGTTATGAAGTTTGGCCGCTAAGGCGGTGATACAACTCGAATCAATGCCGCCGGATAAGAAAACGCCTACAGGTTCACCACTGGGTAAGTAATCTGGAATCAGGATTTCTAGGAGCGATCGCAATTGCTTCCCATGCCATTCTAACGGTTGTTCTGTATGGCGAATATCTTCAACGGGTTCCCAATACACCTGCATGGTTGCATCGGGTAGACGCAAACACGTCCCCGGACGTAACTCTCGCACATCTTGCCATAATGTCTGTTCCCCAGGGACAAAGGCGCAGCAAAGATAATCGCGCAGTGCTACTAAATCAATATCATTGGAACGGTAAGGTGCCAGGGTTCGCAGGCGGGGAGCAATCCAACGGGTTGCACCGTTAGTAGTGTAATACAGGGTACGGCAACCTATGCGATCGCGCACTAACCACAACTCCTGACACTCTCGATCCCAAATGATTAGAGCAAACATTCCTTCTAGGAGACAGAGCGATTCTACCCCGCATTGCTCCCACAACTGAGCGACAATTTGGCTATCACGATTTACAGGGTCAATACCTAAACGCTGTAAGAGTTGAGAGCGGTTACTTAACCAAATATCCCCAACAACGACGAAGCGCTCTTGGGGACTGAGTGTGGGTTGAGCGTGAGCAACGGCAAATTGCTCATCTCGCCAAGTGATATTATCACCAAGCTGGTCAAGATGTCCCCAAGCTATCAACCAATTGGGTGTTACTGTAACCTGAGGAATGATAGATGTAGAACGATTGGAAAAAAACCTTGATAGTTCAGGCAACACAGAAGACAAACCTTGCGATCGCAGAATTTTGGAGAGCATAACTGATCAGTAGGGTCAAGTTCACAAAACTCCACAAAAGACAATCCTACACACTACTAGAGGTAGCTTATTTACCTGATTTGTAATGTAGAAATATGCCCATGATAGATTGATTCCTCCCGCTGTGAATGAGCAGAATTTTTTTTGATGGGCAATTCGACTTTTATGAGGCGTCTGGAGTAGTTAGTAGCTGCCATTAAAGTTGTTTCCTCCATTGGTTGAGTCCTATAAGAAGGACTTCTTCTAGCCAAGGCTGAAATCTCTGAACTACAGCATCCTTCTGCTCCGTATGGAAGAAACGGAGAACCTCACTACAGAGAACACGGGGCGCGTCAACCGAGATCGCCTGATCTTCAGTTCTATCGCGGTATTCGATAAAGGCAGACGCCGCCATAATGCCCAAAAATTCAACTCCTAAAGCATGAAATGAAAGAATAATCTCAGTCTGCCGATCTTCTTTAATCTTCAACCTTACCCATGAACGGTAAGTTCGAGTATCTGCGTAATACTCCAGAGCCTTCGCTGTTTGAATAATCTGCTGCCTGAACCAGAAATCGTTACTTTCGTCACTTCGTTTCACATCAGAAAAATAACCTTGGTCTAATTCCCGCAGTTCTTTATTCAGTTCCAGTGCAACTGCTCCTAATGTTTCTTCAGCACTATCTTCCAGCACCTTAGCAAGCTCAAATGCTTTCATCTGCATTTGCTGTAACTGCATTTCTTTCCTGGCTCTCAGGCGTTCAATCCCTGCTGAGATAACTTGCTTCAGTGGTTCGTGATCGCCCAGAACAGTGTCTGATAGACTAAGAGCTTTATCAAAAACCTTTTTTTGAATTTTTGAAAAAAGATTTACTAAGGCAGATAAATCTCCTCGATCAGCTTCCTCTAAAGCTGAAATATATTCATCCCGATAATCACGATTGATGACGAGTGGAAACCAACCCTCCCGTAAAAACACTAATGAAGCTAATGCGCGTGCGATTCGACCATTACCATCTTGAAAAGGATGAATTTGTGCAAACCGATGATGTAACCAAGCTGCTTCGACTTGTGGTGGAATTCCTTGTTTTGTATGCTCCAAGTGCATACTAATCAAGCGCTCCATCTCAGATGAGACTTGAAATGGAGGACAATATTCATGAACTGTCCCATCCGATCTAGTAGGATTATTAGGATTCTGTTTCCACTGTCCATGCAGCAACGGAACTTGTACTCGACGTCCTATGGCATCAACTGCCTCAACAGTTCCCTGATGTCTCGTAAAAATTTGGTGGAGTTCCCTAATGTAAAAAGTCGAAAGCTCACATTTTTGAGCTACGAAACTAAATAGTGCTTCAAGAGCTTCTCGCTGATCCTCTAAGACGGGTACAATCTGCTCTGCTGGTTTGTCTGTAGAATCGTGCGATATTAGGGCTGACTCAATACCTTTCTCAATCAAAAGTTGAGTTGTACCTCTATCAATGGTATATAGGTTTTCAATAATCCCCGTTTCGATTACCCATTCTCGACTGAGACGTTCATTAAATTGCTTTAAAGCATCGGATTCTTGCAGCTTTCTAGTCTGGCTTTTCCAAATAGAAGCAAGGCTTTCAAGTTCTGTAGAAGCTAGTTCCGTCCAGTTTTCTGGTAAATCCTCGATTGGCTTCCAGGCAAAAGCTGTTTTCACCATATCCTTCAACTCCCGTCAACAACTAAGCTCGCAACCCTAATCCTTTAACCAGAATTCTCTCTTGTAGCCTTGAAAAAAGATTTACTAGCCGAGATAGATTACCTGTGTCTGCTTCCTCCGAGGCAAAAATGTATTCTTGTCGATCATGTCGTTTAACCACTACAGGAAAAAGACCACTTCGCAGGAAAATTAATGAGGCAAGCATCCTCGCAACTCTACCATTTCCATCCTGAAAAGGATGAGTTTGAGTGAATCGATGGTGGAGCCAAGCTGCTTCAATTTCCGGTGGGACATTTGCTGATAGATGTTGCCTGTGCATAGTGACCAGACGTTCAATTTCTGATTCAACTTGCTCCGGAGGGCAATATTCGGTGATTTTTCCATCAGGACGCTTGGGATTATTTGGAAGTGTTTTCCACCGACCGTGCAATAATGGCACTTCAATTAAGCCTCCCGATGGATTTTGCGCCCAAGTAGTTCTCTGATTTCGAGCCAAAACTTGATGCAACTCTCTAATGAAGAAAGCTGAAAGACTTCTCTCTTGTGTAACAAAACCAAATAGTGCTTCAATTGTTGTAGGAATACTTAACTCTGCTAGTCGTGTTTCAGAGCTTTGAGTTGGCAGGCTGATTTCTATCCCTTTCTCCAGAAAAATCTGCGTAGTTCCTCTATCTGTCGAGTAGAGGTACTCAAGCAGATCAACTTCAGATAACCACTCCTGCCGAAGTCCTTCTTTAAATTGCTCCAACGCATCCGAACCTTGAAGTTGAAGCGAGCGCTCTCTCCATGCGATTACCAGAGACTGCAATGTAGGAGAACGCAAGCTGTCCCAATCATCCGGTAGCTCTTCAATAGGTTGCCATTCTCCTGGAAAGGCTGTCATTGATTTTCACGTCCTAAAATTTTTCCCGAGCCTACGTATTGACTTCTCCCCTGCGTCAAGCACAGGGAATTCTAATCTGAAGCCTTACGGGGCATCCAAAAACCAACCCATCTTTTGTAAGGGCACGGCATCAACAGCATCACAACCCTTGCCTAAATATTAATGTTGCCGTACCCCTACTGAAAATACGAAATTATTTTTGGACAGGCTCTAAACTTGGCGACTCCATAGACGCTAACTGGTCAAGAGACTGCCAAATTTTTGGCAATAGAGCATCCAATCCCATATGGGCCACCGCTGAAATTTGGAAAACGGGCACCTGACTCAACTCCATAAGTTCAGTCGCTAAGGCATCTGCCCTCTCTGCTTCAACAGCATCTATCTTATTCAATGCCAGAATTTGAGGACGTTGGGGTAATCCTCGCCCATACGCCTGTAACTCTTGTTGAATCGTGTGATAGTTGGCAATGGGGTCATCAGCAGTGGCATCAATTAAATGCAGCAATAAGCGAGTGCGTTCAATGTGGCGCAGAAAATCGTGACCTAAACCCGTACCCAGATGAGCTCCTTCAATAAGTCCGGGAATATCAGCAAAAACCGTACCATCTCCTGAAGGTTTGCGTACAACCCCTAAATTGGGTATAAGTGTGGTGAAGGGGTAGTCGGCAATCTTCGGTCGTGCGGAGGAAAGCGCCGAAATTAAAGTAGACTTCCCGGCATTGGGCAGACCAATGATACCTACTTCTGCCAGTAGTTTCAACTCCAAGCGTAAGTGGCGTTGTTCTCCGGGAAGCCCTGGTAAAGCATGTTCTGGTGCGCGATTTCGATTGCTCAAGAAGTACTTGTTACCCAAGCCTCCCTTGCCACCTTTCGCCACACACAGCGTTTGCCCAGGTTGCACTAAATCGCCAAGCATTTCGTCCGTATCTGCATCATAGACGACAGTACCGAGAGGAACTTGAATAATGCGATCGCCTCCATCTGCTCCCGTCCGATTATTCCGGCCTCCTCGGCCGCCATCATCGGATTTAAAGCGATGAGCATACTTGAAATCTAGCAGCGTCTGCAGGTGTTCGACTACCTCTAAAATCACATCGCCACCCCGTCCCCCATTGCCGCCAGATGGTCCCCCAGCCGGCACATACTTTTCTCGCCGAAACGCGACTATTCCATCGCCGCCTTTACCGGCTTCTACTTCAATTTCTGCTTGGTCGATAAATTGCATAGTTAGTCCTTGAGTCCCTAGTCCCTAGTCCTTAGTCCTTAGTTCCCAGTTGTGATTCTTCATTGTTTTTCCAACTAATTAATGACTACTGACTAATGACTACTGACTTAACAATAAGCCGAAACGTCCTCGTCGCACTCATCCGCCAGATAGGATAAAGCCCGGAAGCGCAAACCCACTAACTGCTCATACAGAGGATTGATCTTGCACATCGGCGGAATATGGACGACTTTGCGACCAAATAGCACGACATCCCGCTCAAACGGACATTGAGAGGGTATCATTTTGCAGATAAATCGTGCGACTCTTGGGTCTTGAACGTCCATTCCATCTAACCATTTCCGTACGGGTTGCAGGACATCGGAATGGGGATGCGGTGAGTGTCCGGGTACTTGGGCCCTGTCTACAGCAGAGTCAGTTGGATGACTCACTTGCCCATCGTCGTATAGGGTAATCTCTAGAGCATCCAGCGCCTCTACCTTCAGTTCCAATGCGTCACGAAACTGATGGAGTACTGCCGCTTCAGTCGCAGAGTACACCCCATCTGCCAAAGCAACCATCACAGCAGTTCTTAAAAAATCTTCTGCTGTTGTTGTGTTTTTTCCCAAAACTGTGGCGAGTTCTTCAGGAGAAATCTTCTCCTCAAATGAGTGCCAATCTGTGGAAGGGGCCAACTCACCTTTCGTGAGGGTTGTCAGTATCTCTTGTTCTTCAGGGTCAAAATGACCATCTGCCCAGGCAACGGTAAATAAACCCCGTAGCCAAGCAGCAATTTGTTCTTCGGTGTAAGGAGATTGAGTAACGCTCGTCATAAGCATCTATTCCAAGCTACGAACGCTATTATATGAGCGGCAGCGCTAAATCGTCTGTGACGACGCTACATCAAGGAAGTATCTCTCTCTTCTGATAGAATCAGACCGACTGAATCGTTAGTGTGCGATCGCTCGATAGTTTATTCTCATCCAGGGTATCATCGGTCATCGGTGGAATACGCGATCGCAATTCAATCTCCCATCTCCACAACCCCGGTAAAAATGTTTATCAAAAAAGAATTC
>JBFLZA010000135.1:0-15548 GCA_040756535.1 Cyanobacteriota bacterium | reverse complement strand
CAACACGCTTAAATGAGGGAACAAGTTAAACTGCTGAAAAACCATACCCACCTGTGTCCGCAGTCGCCGCAACTGCTTTGGGGTGAGATGGGGGTGCGACAAATCGATCTCATTAACAACCAAACGCCCCTGATTAATGCTCTCCAAACGGTTGAAGCAACGCAGCAAGGTACTTTTGCCACAGCCAGAAGAACCAATTACGGCAACGACTTCCCCCCGTTGAATGGTGCCGCTAATGCCCTGCAAAACTTTAAGAGAACCAAAGTTTTTCTCAACGCCCTCAAAGACAATTGCCGGGGTGGAGTGTTCCATGGCTTGTGTCCAGTCGTTTGGAATTAATTAGACTTTAATCTTAACGAGCTTGCCACCATTTGTAATTATTCTTACGGTTAAGAGGCTTTCAGAAATTGCACCATAAAGTGTAAGACTTATGCAATCAGCGAGTCACCCTTCTTGGTTGTGACAATTGACCGCTGGTGTGGGATGAAAAAAGGAAAACAACGTACATGTACAGATTCATTCCGTTTCGTCGGTTGCGCCAGGGTTTAATTCTCAGCCTAAGCTTTCTGCTGATTTTGTGCGTTTCAGTTTTCAGTGCCAGTTTTATCCATGCTCAAGAAACCTTCAAGGTGGCAACAGAACCCGCTTTTCCACCGTTTGAGTCTCAGGCACAAGGTGGTGAATTAGAGGGTTTTGATATTGACTTGATGAGGGCAGTTGGCAAAGCAGCGGGTTTCGAGGTGGATTTTGTCAGTTTGCCTTTTGATGGGATTATCCCTGCTTTGCAAGCCAATACCGTAGATGCGGCGATTAGCGCTATTACGATTAACGCTGAGCGTAGCAAAACGGTTTCCTTTTCACGACCTTATTTTACAGCGGGTTTAGCGATCGCCATCAAAGCCGACAATAACGACATCACCTCTTTAGAAAGTCTCAAAAACAAAAAGATAGCCGTACAAATCGGCACCACAGGGGCCCAAGAGGCGAAAAAAATTCCCGGTGCCCAAATTCGTACCTTTGATTCAGCCCCCTTAGCACTTCAAGAATTGCTCAATGGTAACGTTGATGCCGTCATTAACGATGCCCCAGTTACTCTGTATGCCATCAATAGCAATAACCTCAAAGGCCTCAAAGTCATCGATCAACTGCTCACCGAAGAATACTATGGCATTGCCACCGCTAAAAATTCTCCTCGTCTAGCTGCCATCAATCAAGGTCTAACCACTATCCTGAACAATGGCACCTACGAGCAAATTTACCAGAAGTGGTTTAATGCAGAACCCCCAGAACTACCAGCAACCGTCAATTTTGGTGAATCAACTAACCCTCTGCAATCGTCGCGAGTCATCTTAAACGCCCTGCCCATCTTATTGCAGGGAGCACTGGTAACCCTTGAACTAACAGCCTTCTCCGTCTTCCTGGGAATGATAGGTGGTTCTCTATTGGGCATTGCTCGTCTTTCAACCCTAACCCCTGTGCGCTGGGCGGCTAGGGCATATATCGACTTTTTCAGGGGGACTCCCTTGCTGGTGCAGATTTTTATGATTTACTTTGGTCTACCTGCCCTGTTGCAAGGAATGGGCATTGGCTTCAGTCTGAGTCGTCTGGCAGCAGCAGTCATGGCACTCAGTCTTAATAGCGCTGCTTATCTTGCCGAGATTGTTCGGGCCGGTATCCAATCTATCGAGATTGGGCAATCTGAAGCTGCACAGTCGCTAGGGCTAGGGCCAGTGCAAACCATGAGCTATGTGATCTTTCCTCAAGCCTTGCGGCGAATGCTGCCTCCACTTGGGAATGAGTTCATTACCCTATTAAAAGACACCAGCTTGGTAGCCGTGATTGGTTTTGAAGAACTCTTCCGCCGAGCGCAGCTAATTGTATCAGGCAACTATCGCGCCTTTGAAATTTACGCCGCTGTTGCATTAATTTATTTAGCATTAACTCTGCTATCTTCAAGGGTTTTCAGCTTTTTAGAGTGGTGGATGAATCCTACTCATCGGTCAACTAAAGCCAATACTCAACAGGATATAAAGTAGGCACTGTTAACGAAAAAAGCGAACAATCTGCAAAACTGCTATCGAGTGATCAAAGCTTAAAGTTTTATTAAAGATAGTTGCTTAAATAGCAATATTCGCTTATTGAATCTGATAGTAATCACAAACTGTAGTAGTAGTAAAACTGCAAAATAGGCGATCGGGACTGCCGCAGGAACTCAAGGAGCATCTTTGCTCCTGTACTTTGCCATCTAGGAGCAATCGACCTTCTACAGGTGCATTCCTTCTACCCCATGTCAATTCAGTCCCTAGTTACCAAAATTCTTGGAAAAGTTCCCCTCCGCACCATCCTGATTGTTCCCTTTGTCCTGCAAATCGTTGGGGCAGTGGGAGTAGTAGGATATCTCTCCTTTAGAAACGGGCAACGGGCGGTCAATGAGGTTGTCAGCGAGTTGCGGAGTGAAGTTAGCGATCGCATCGAGCAGAATTTGCGAATTCTCGTTGCTACCCCGCCTCTGGTGAATCAGAGCAACGCCACCGCTTTGAGCCTCGGTCAACTCAATGTTAAAAATCTAAATGGATTAGAACGTCACTTCTGGCACCAAGTCTCACTATTCGACCAAATCGCCTTAGCTGGATTTGCCGACTCTTCAAAAGAAGTTGTCTTAGCACAAAGGCAGGATAATGGCTTCCCGACCATCAGTGTATCGGGCAAATCAACAGGTTATCAATTGTGGACGTATACCACCAATAGCCAAGGAGAGCGTCTAAAACTCATTCATGTTGACAAAAGCTTCAATCCGCACCAAAGACCCTACTATAAAGCAGCCGTCGAGGCGGGTAAAGAAACGTGGGCTGCAATTTTTCCCCACGTTAACGGAAAAACGTTATGTGTCGCTTCCAGTCAGCCCGTTTACGACCAAATAGGCAAATTAAAGGGCGTATTGCTTGCTGATTTCAACCTCTTACAAATCGGGAATTTCTTGCAAAGACTAGAAATTGGCAAAACCGGACAAAGTTTCATCATAGAACGCACTGGAGCGTTGATAGCGACATCCACTTCCGAAAAGCCTTTCCGAATTAATAACAACAAAGTGGTCAAGCGTTCCCAAGAACGAGTGGACAGGCTCCAAGTAACAGAAAGCAGCAACCTCATAACTCAAGCTACAGGCAACCATTTGCTAGCCCGCTTTGGTGATTTCAACCCAATTAAAACCGTACAACAGCTTGAATTTAAAATCGATGGCGAGCGGCAATTTGTACAAGTATTGCCTTTCCACGATGACAGAGGTTTAGATTGGCTCATTGTGGTGGTTGTGCCAGAAACTGACTTTATGGAGCAAATCCAAGCCCACAATCGCATCACTATTTTGCTCTGTTTGGCTGCCTTAGTGCTGGTTGTAGTCATCGGGATTCTAACCGCTCAGTGGATTACTCAACCCATTGTGTGCTTAATCTATCAGAGATCAGATTGCGAGGACTGGCATTAATTGCCCATACGGTGGCATTAGCTATTGAACGCAAACAAGCTGAGAAATTATTAGCAGAATACAATTGCACTCTAGAAGCTCAAGTCGCAGAACGTACTCAAGAACTCTCGCGAACCCTCGACCATCTCACAGCTACCCAACAAGAACTTATCCAGGCAAAAGAAACTGCCGAAAATGCCAACCGTGCCAAAAGCGAATTCCTATCCAAAATGAGCCATGAATTGCGAACTCCCCTCAACGCAATTCTTGGTTTTACTCAGGTGCTTGCTCGCGACAGTACTCTCCAACAATTGCAGCAGGAACAGTTGGCAATTATTAAGCGCAGTGGTGAACATTTGCTGCTCTTAATTAATGATGTACTGGAAATGTCCAAAATTGAGGCAGGTAAAACAACACTAAATGAAACTAGCTTTGACTTGTACAGTTTGCTATCCAGCCTTGAAGATATGTTGCAATTCAAAGCCAAATCTAAGGGATTGCAGCTAATTTTTGATCGCGCCTCAGACCTGCCTCAATACGTGCGAACTGATGAAAGCAAATTGCGCCAAGTTTTGATTAATCTGATCGGAAATGCCATCAAATTTACGTCTTCAGGAGGAGTGACTTTGCGAGTGGCTAGCACTCAGAATTCAGGATTCAGAATTCAGAATGACGATTCAGCTTTTGCCTCCTGTCTCCTGACTCCTGACTCCTTGTTCCTCTACTTTGAAATCGAAGACACAGGGCCCGGCATAAGTCCCGATGAGCTTGAGGTGTTATTTGAGCCTTTTGTGCAAACAAAAACAGGCAAAATTTCTCAAGAAGGTACGGGATTGGGTTTGCCAATCAGCCGACAATTTGTGCAACTCCTGGGAGGTAATATTGCTGTCAGCAGTAGATTGGGTGAGGGCACGATTTTTAAATTTGATGTCAAGGTAGCGATCGCAGATGGGGCTGAAGTTCAGACAACTGCATCAACTCAACGAGCAATTGCTCTAGCTCCCAACCAACCAAAATATCGCATTCTTGCCGTTGATGATCGCTGGGAAAGTCGCAAACTGCTGCTCCATCTGCTCTCCCCAATTGGGTTCGAGCTACGCGAAGCCGAAAATGGTCAAAAAGCCGTTGCTGAGTGGGAAAGATGGCATCCACACCTGATTTTAATGGATATGCGAATGCCAGTCATGGATGGGTATGAAGCGACGAAACAGATTAAGTCTCATCTCCAAGGTCAGGCTACTGTAATTATTGCTTTAACGGCCAGTGCGTTTGAAGAAGAGCGATCCATAATTTTATCCGCAGGCTGTGATGATTTTGTGCGTAAGCCGTTCCGAGATGAAGTACTTTTAGAAAAAATTTCGTCTTACTTGGGAGTGAGTTATATCTATGAAAACTCATCTCAACCAACATTACAAAACCTAGTAGGCAAAATTGAGAAACTAACGCCCGATGCCTTGATTGTAATGCCTGTGCAATGGCGACAGCAGCTCTACCAGGCAGCAAAAGGCTGTAATGATGAGGAGATTTTCATCTTACTCGAGCAAATACCAGAATCTCAAGCCACTTTGAAGTCAGCTTTGGTCGATTTAGTCGATTGCCTTCGCTTTGACGTAATTCTGAATTTAACTCAAACACCTGCTTTATGAATAACCATTCAATCCTTAATTTTAAATCCGATATCTTAGTGGTTGACGATACGCGGGAAAACTTGCTTCTTTTAGCAACAATGTTGAGTGATGCTGGCTATAAAATTAGAAAAGCCATTAACGGCACTCTGGCGTTAGGTGTTGTAGAAGTGGTCAAGCCAGACTTAATTTTGCTCGATATTAATATGCCAGAACTGGATGGCTATGAAGTTTGTAGACGATTAAAATCTAACCCTGATACAGCAAATATTCCCGTAATTTTTATCAGTGCCTACAATGAAGTCCTAGACAAAGTAAAAGCATTTGAAATTGGGGGTATAGATTACATCACTAAACCGTTTGAAATGCAAGAAGTTTTAATCCGAGTTAGGACTCATCTAACCATTTCTCACCAGCAGAAACAATTAACTCAGCAAAATACCTGGATGCAACTTTTACTAACAACAACAAAAGCGATTGGGGAAGCGAGTGATTTTAACGCTGCTCTGGAAGCTACCCTTACTGAAGTCTGCGAAAAAATCGGCTGGGAGTTTGGAGAATTTTGGCTACCCAACTCCCAGGCTACCGTTTTTGAATTGGGCACAGGTTGGTATGCCAGCAATCAACGTTTTGAGGAATTCAGACGCAAGAGCAAGCCAATTACCTTTGCAACCAACAGAGAATTCCTCCGGCAAATTTGCGTGAGACAAGAATCGAGCTGGCTTACCGATGTTTCCATTGAACCCGGTGATGTTTTTCAAAGAAATCAACTGGCTCGTGAGGTTGGGTTAAAAGCCTGCTGGGGCGTTCCTATTGTCTTCAAGGGTCAAGTGCTAGCGGTGTTGATGTTCTTAAAACAAGAGGCCCGCGAACCCGAACCCCAATTAGTTGAGCTAGTTAATTCTCTTGCCATTCAGTTAAGTGCGTTGATGGGACGCAAGCATTCTGAATCGGCACTGCGTGAAAGCCAGGAACAATTTGAAGCAATGGCTGCGAATATTCCTGGTTGCGTTTATCGAGGTGTGGTTCATCCCAACGGCAGGATGAAGCTCCTTTATGCAAGCCAAGGAGAATACGAACTGAGTGGATTGTATCCCCAAGAGGCGATCGCTCAACACGAGCCTTTTGAATCTCTGCCTCCTGATCGCCAAACCGATTTCTATGAAGCGTTGAAAGCTGCCGCCGAGTCACACGAGCCGATTACGCAAGAATACTCGATCAATTCCCCAACAGGTGAGAGGAAGTGGGTGCGAAATAGCGCACGATATACCTTAATGGGCAATGGCGATGTGATTGTAGACGGCGTGGCAATTGATATTAGCGATTGTCTGCGCTACAACTTTGCGTCAAACGTTACCGCCGAGGAACGTTTGCGACACCTAGAAAGTGCGATCGGTCAAAGCGCATCGACAGAGCCGATCTCTGAAGGCACCACACTCACAATTAACAGCGCCCCACCCAGCATAGCTGAGTCAAAGCGCTGCGAGTCTAAACTTCCGTAAAAATTAAGCGCGGTCGATGACTTCCTTTGCCTTATCTTTGAGATCTTCTCTTAGATGCATGGCTGCCGCTTCGTCTTGCTTCGCTTGACCTTCTGCTTTATCTTTCGGGTCACCTGTGAATTCACTAGCAGTTTCTTGAATTTTGCCTTCAATATTCTTAGCGGTGGCTTCTACACGATTTTCAATGCTCATTTTAGACTCCTGTCATTAATTCACTAAAATGTAAGAATCAGATAGGCTATAAAACACACAAAATCCTGAAGAAGATAGTTTTACTACCTACTCGTGATTTCCATAAAAAAGTTGATTTAAACCTATCTACCTCATAGTATTACTATGACCTATCAAGGGGTTAAAATACCTCTCCCCCTAGTTAGATTTATCAGGAATAGAGCGGCTCTAAATACTTATCTACAAGTAAAATTAGTTATAATTCTTTCAATTTACAACAGAACAAAACTCTCCCTCAGCCTGCGATGAAACCATCGAAAGCGGCTCCTGCCTGTTGAGAGACTAAACTTATCTGTTTCTGGCAGCGTTCAACATGAAGCTTTGCCACTGTATCATTAGGATTTCGTTCGACTAACTGCTGGAAATAGCTCAAGGCAAGGGGATAGTCTTCTTGATGCCATGCTTGAAGACCAGAATTGTAGCAGGATAAAAATTTTACTTTTATCACATCTAAAACCTGAGTCGGCGTACCCAAAATTTCATAAAGCTCTAAAACGATACGCTTGCCACGAGGTGTTACCCTATCAACCCACCGACAAGGATAAGAATTGAGTGTTAGTTGGAAAGTGGATGAGTCAAGGGATATTTTGTTGTAACTGCTGCTGATGTGATTCATTGTTGTATCACTAGCAAGGATTTGGCAGCCGTAGATTTTGGTTAATTCTTCTAATCGCGCTGCTGTATTAACGACATCGCCAATCACCGTTGAATCCATGCGCTTATCTGAGCCAACAGTCCCAATTACACCCAAACCTGTGTGAATACCAATGCCTACATTAACTGATTGTTCTAGCTTGTAGCGATCGCGATCGCGATTGAACTCACTCAAGCGCTGTAGCATCGTCACTGCTGCATTCAGAGCATCTGCGGCATGGTGTTCCACACGGTCAAAAACGGCTAAAATAGCATCTCCCAGGAATTTATCCACAAAGCCATGATGCTCAGTAATCGCCTGACTCATCAGGGAAAAGAAAGCATTCAACCACTCAAACGTTTCCTGTGCCGATTGGGACTCCGCCATTGCCGTAAATCCCCGAATGTCACAAAATAATACCGTGAGCAATTCTTCTCTAGCATTCCCTAACTGAATGGACTCTACACCTTTGGGAGCGATGCGATTAAGGTATTGTTCAGGCACGAACAGCCGAAACTTTTCTGAAAGATAATCATTAATCTCCCAAGCCGCAGCAATTTGTTGGCGAGATTGCTCTTTTACCTTTTGACTAATTTCTAACTGTACTTTTTGGGAACGCAACGCATTTAACCGCAAGATGCTAGCAATTTTTGTCAACAATAATTTGCTATTAATTGGCTTGGTGAGATAGTCATCTCCCATCATCTGCAGCCCCCGCAACCGGGAATGATCGTCATCTAAAGCCGTGAGGAAAATCACAGGTAAGGTATGGAACCGAGCATCCTCCCGTAACTGACGGCATACTTCAAAGCCGTCCATGTCCGGCATCATGACATCAAGTAAAATTAAATCAGGAACTGATTGGGCTATAATTTCCAACGCTTCAGTTCCGGATGTAGCTAAAAGAGGAACGTAGCCCTCAGCTAGCATCAGTTCTTCTAGGAGTAATAAATTAGTCGGGTCATCATCGACTAATAGGATACGAGCCGTAGGGTTGGGCATGAACATGACAAGAATTGGGAACAATTAACCTAATTCGTAATTATGAATTCGTAATTCGTGATTAAAAATGGGTTAGAGTCTCCGACCTCTCAGGTCGTCCACGTTTAGGTGAGGTTTAAATACCCATCTAAAAGTTAATTACGAATTGTTAAGTAGCACAGTCAAGGCGGTTAACTGCTCCTCTTGGGAGAGGAAAACTGCCTATCGCTTTGACTGTTAGGAAAACACATTAAAACAAGACGAAAGCAATTAAAGTCAGTTCGCCGAGATACCCCTGATTCTTGCACCTGCTGTCATGAACTTTTTATTGACAGCCAAAAAGCGTGAAGCTCAACCTGTAGCCTAGCGTAACGATTTAGACGGGTACTGAACAACACATTGCTCCCGCTCTCTCCATCACCCTAGTTCTTTATTGACCTACCCGTGACTTACCCGTCAAAACAACTATGGCGGACTAGTAGCCCGCTCAAATTATGAGAGCAATATAAATATTTCTTAACATTATTGAATCACACAAGCTGAGGGAATACAATCGCCCAACTGGGCTATTCCTATCTGCTGAAAGAAGATAATCATTTCCCTCTCTGGAAAACTCCTGACCCCTATTTTCAAGCTGAAGCATCCGAAACTGGGCTCTGTGTGTCAACAAAAGAGCGCACTATCACTATTAGTTTCTCCAACTCTAAAGGCTTGCTTAAGTAGTCATCGGCACCCGCTTCGAGACAGCGATCGCGATCGCCAGCCATTGCCATTGCCGTTACTGCAATCACAGGTACTCTGTGCCAAAGCGGATGAGCCTTAAGTTGACGAATTAACTCAAATCCATCGACTTCCGGCAGTTGAATATCCATCAAAATCAAGTGCGGTAGAGAATCAGGCATCACCCAAGGAGAGTGCAACCTCTCCAGCATCGCTTTACCATCGTGAATCCACTCAACGGCATAACCTTCTAGTTCCAGCACTTCAGACAGCAATGCTTGGTTAAACGGCTGATCTTCCACAGCTAAAATTCGTTTCGCATCGTTTCGGGATAGTTCGGGATTGAGAACGACACTGCCGAACTCTTGGCGCTCACTTTCCCTAATATTGACCCGTTTGCTCGATCGCATTTCCGTCAATGGCAACCAAACGCGAAATGTACTTCCCTCGTTTTCCTTCGATTCCACCGAAACCGTACCCCCGTGGAGTTCAGCGAGTCGCTTAGTTAAGGCTAGACCCAAACCCGTGCCTTCATGACGCCTTGTCAAAGACGAATCGATCTGCTGGAAGGGTCGAAACAGCAGGTGCAGCTTGTCTTCCGGAATGCCGATGCCACTGTCGATCACTTCCAGGCACAGATACGGAGTGCTGCAATTAATCGGACTGCGATCGGGGCGAAATTCTTTTTTTAACTGACAACCATAGGCCAGTTTTCCTCCCAGCTTAACATTGCCTTCCTCCGGAGTGAACTTAACTGCATTGGAAAGGAGGTTAATCAAAATTTGCCGGACGCGGCGCTCATCCAAAAATACCTCTTGCAGGTGATAGTCGAGTTCCAACGATAGCGCCAATCGTTTTTTCTCAGCACGAGGCTGAATCATTTTCAGGCACCCGTTGCAGAGTTCTGGAATGGAAACAGGTGCTAGTTCAAGTTCGGCTTTCCCCGCTTCAATTTTCGACAAATCGAGAATATCGTTAATCAGTTGCAGCAAGTGCTGACCGCTTTTCTCAATCGCTTGGACATGAATGATTTGCCGAGACGATAGGGAACCCGCCGTTTGTCGCTGCAACAAATCTGCAAATCCCAGAATGCTGTTGAGGGGTGTCCGCAATTCGTGGGACATGGAGGCCAGAAATTCGGATTTTAGTCGAGATGCGCGTTCTAAATCCTCATTGGCTCGTCGCAGGTGTTCTTGGGCCTGAGCTCGCTCAATGGCGACACCCAAAGTCCGGCAAGCTGCTAGTAACATATCCTGTTGGGGCGTTTCTTGCAACTTTTGGTGAGAGCAGCGAGATTCTAAGGTTAGGACACCAATAATTTTACCCGTGGCACTGGGGATGGGAAAAATACCCAATTGACCGATGCCGGGATGGCGAAAGGCATCAACCGCTTGAGGGTGATTTTTGTAATCCTCGACAAACAGCGGCAAACCGCTTTCCACGACTTGCCACAGTAGGCCTTGACCGTAGGGGATACCCCCCTTAAGCAAGGCTTCCATCTCGCTGATTGCTGGGGTGCCGTAGGAGGCAATAAACTGAGACGAAACTCGATTAGTCAAAGTACCTGCACGGGCTTCTTTTCCTTCACCTGCAATGACCTTGACATCTCCAAACGCAGCCCCCGTTGTTTCCACTAAATAAGCTAGGGCAAACTCTCCAATCTCCCATAACTCACCAGCCGGTTGTAGCCGTTCTGTCAAACCTTGTAAAAATCTTAAGCGTTTGATTTCGGCGTTTAGGCTCGACTGCATGAGCATGGCGTCTCGTCGGGCTTGCATACGAGCTGTAATATCCCGGAAGGTCAATAAGCGTCCGCCACTAGGGGTGAGAGTCACCCTCACTTCCAAATGAATGCCATTAGCTTGTTCTAGGGAAAAGGAGGCGTTTTCAGTATCAGCAGGCAGCAGGATAGATTGCAGTTGTTCCCATTGCGCCTCAGACCAGTAACCGTTAGCAACAATCTGAGCCCACACCTCCTGAAACAAAGGCTTTTGAGCTAACCAATTGGCAGAGAGTCCCCACAATTGCGTAAATTGCTGGTTAAATAAAATCAGATGATGCGATGAGTCAACGAGAGCGATCGCATTGTCTATGTGGTTGAGAATTAGTTCCTGCTCCTCCTTCAACCGCTGTAAATGCCACTCCATTTTCTCAGGTTGCATAAAATTCATCGGCGTTAGTGAGAGCTATAGTAGCGAGGCTTCTCTTAGGTTACAAAACGTAACATAATCGGCCAGTGAGTTGATCGTTCCATGGGTTGTGATCTAGGACACCTGGAGTAGAGATCTAGGTCTCTATCCGACCCTGCTCGTCGTCAATCAGCCAGTGTGATAGTTATAGCGAGGAGAACAGAAGCACGATCACTTATTTTTATATCGACCCATGTTCCAATAGAGAGCAGCCGACGCATATAACAGCAGTGCAGCAAGAGAGGATTGTCATGCAAACTTTAGACAAGGGGTTTGAGGAGTGCAATCTCATGACAAAGTTGGCGGATAAATTAATTGAAGATTGGCGACAGCGCCTCTTGAATGAGTATCCGGAGCAAAGTCTAACAACCCGCCAAAGTATTATTGATTGGTTACTGGGAGACAATTTAGAGCGATTTGACTCCTTGGCACCGAATCAACTTGAGATTGCTAAACAAGCGATGGATTATCGCTACCGCATTTTGCGACAGCGCTATTTAGGTGTAGAACCTGAACGGGCCTATCGCAATTTGACGACTCGGTTAGCTGGGTTAGTGACATTACGCAATAAAATTCGCACTTGGGTGTCTTTGAGTCGCGATCGCCAAAGAGCGGTTGTGGATGTATTACAAGAAGTTATTCAAGAATTGTTAAATAGCGATCGCTATATTCAAAAGCAAATTGCTTGGATTGCTCAGTGTACAGACGATATTCGCCTTCGTGATACGTTATTGCTCACGAGCATTGAGGAATATTGTTTGCGTCCAATTCGGAATCAACCGTTAATCGTTTATCGTTTTGTTAACTTTTTAAGAAGGTCTCAGCGCGGGGGTATGACTCACATCCCTGAGGGAGACAACGTGCGGCTGGTATCGGAGGAAGTAACCCCAGAAGATACCGATTCCCCAGTGAGTTTGTTGGACAACCAGGCAGTAGAAAATTATCAAGAAAGCCAAGCCTGGGAAGAACAACAGACAATGCGAAGGGCTGTACGTCAAGAATTTGAAACTTACTTAATCGAAAATCTGGGACCAGAAGCCGCTCAATGGCTGCGGCTTTACCTTCAGGGAAAGTCCCAAGATGCGATCGCTCAAGCGTTAAATAAGCCAGTCAAAGACATCTACCGACTACGGGAAAAAATCAGCTACCACGCGATTCGAGTTTTTTCCGTTAAAGCCAAGCCGGAATTGGTGGATAGTTGGCTAGAAACCTCTTTGCACGAGCATAATCTGGGGCTAACCCCTAATCAGTGGCAAGATTGGGTGGAAAGCTTGACGCCTCAGCAGCGCCAACTCCTAGAGCAGCGGAAACAGGGAAAATCCCTAGAAGCGATCGCGAAAGACTTAAACTTGAAAGTGAACCAGGTCATAGGCGAATGGAGTAAACTTTATTTGGCAGCGCAAGCTCTACGCAGCGCTTCCTAAACCGGGAGAAAATGGTGCGGTCGCTCTTCAACCCAAGTTTTTACCCATAAACTGTCAAGAAAGCTTAGGAAATCAAACCGACAGCTTTCCTTACTCCACTCCACCCCTAACTGCAACTCTGTATTAATTGCGCTCCTGGGGCATCTCACTCATTCGCTACTCAGGTTGGAACAATTCTTATGGTGCCCTCACCCAACAACCCAGGCCTGCCCGAACAACCCTCTCATCTGACGCCAGCTGAGCAAGCGTCGGAAATTTCTGGTCTTCAGACGGACCATATGTTTCGGCTGATTGATAGTATTTTGCCGTTTGAAGCCTGCCTTTACTATCAGTTTCTGCCCATTGGTTTGGAAGGAAAGTATTTGAGACTGGGGATGGTCTGTCCTCAAGATTCCTCTGCTTTAGATTATGCTCGCCACATCTTAGCCTACTTAAATTGTTCACTCAAGCTCGAACAGATTTCTACTGAAACGCATCAGTCCCTGCTATCGGCTTACTTAAACCATACCCAACGTGCTGAATCCTTCCGCCAAGAAACGTTCAAGGCTCAAGAAAAAGCTGCCCAAGAGGCATTGATGAATGAGAGGGATGAAGTTGAGCCATCCTCGAATGGGGACTCATATGCTCATTGGAATAACGAATCCATCTCGACGAAGTCGTCCCATCTGCCGGCAGACAATAACAGCTATTCTCTAACACCAACTCCAACATCGCGTAACTCAAGCGACTCGCCGCAGGAAGCACTGCCTAGCACTGCAGTAACCCCAGTCCCAAAAGTTTCTCCCAGGGATGAGGCAGTACCACTACTGGAAGTAAAACCGCTTTATTTGTCTCGCCCTATGGAATTTGTCGCCACATTAGCAGCCCAACAAATGTTGCAAGAATTGTTGGGTCGAGTCCTGATTGATGGAATTGGTCGGCTTTATTTGGAGCGTCAGCCGGAGCAAGGTCGGATTTTGTGGAGCCAAGATGGGGTCTTGCAGTCGGTTTTAGAAGGATTATCCTTGAAGGTGTTTCAAGGTTTAATTATTGAACTCAAGCGAATCTTCAACATGCCCTTGCTCCCTGTTGTGCAACCCAAGCAGATCGAGATTGAACGCCGTTATCAGCAAGAATGTTTGTTGCTCCGGTTGCGGGTGATGCCTGGTGCAAACGGTGAAGAAGCGACGCTACAGGTGTTGCGGGGAGTCGCACTGAAATTCTACCAACGCCAACAAATAGAAAAGCTGGGTCAAGATGCTCTCAGGTTAGCTCAACAGTTGCAACGAAAGTTAGATGAAATTCGCGATCGCTCTTATCGCTGTCCCCTCCCCCTAGAGACGCTGCCAGCACTGAACCAGCAGCTTAAAGACTTAGATGAACAGCTCGAAGCACTAGCTGAGTTACAAATGAATCAGCACGTTGACAATTGACAGCAAGGAATAATGTCAATCTGTCTTCATAATTTTTATCTATAGGGAAGAAACAGAACGGTGAATCTAGCCTCGCTGGCATCGCGCGTACTCAAGCCAAATCTGGGAAAGAGGATGTCTAGCGGTTGAAGCTCACTATTGCTGTGCAGTGGTCTTAAAGAAATGTAAACTAAAATAGATGACATTCTTTATCAATTAAGTTAGGTTGAATTTGATAAACAAATTCAGGAATTAGGCATGGATAAATTAAACGAATATGGAAAAGTCGCGTTCTTCAGCCTGGAAGGACGGTTCGTCAGTTTTGCTGATGATAGAGAGGAAAAATTCAAACGCATAAAGGTTGCAACAGCTCAAGGAGAATACTGCATTAAGCTTTCAAAAGAGCTACGTGGCTACTTGCGGGGGGTTCTCCAACCGGGAGACTGGGTACAGGTAATCGGGAAACAGAAGCTCAAGGACAAAACTGGAGAATTAAAACTGAGAGCGTTTCAGGTAAGATTAACCCCTCCAGCCAAGCACCACAGAGAACTGCATACTGATCACGAGAACAACAAAACAGGGAGAAAACCAGAAGCGGAGCATATTGTAGAAAAGCTGTCCCCGCCTTCACCTGCCGCGTCTAAAACCAAAGATTGTATAATGGTTTGCCAAAAATCTTCTTGTCGCAAGCGAGGAGCTGATCGGGTATGTCAAGCTATTACAGAATCTTTGCGCGATCGCGGCTTAGAAGATCAAGTAGCACTCAAGGGAACTGGTTGTATGAAGCAGTGTAAACAAGGTCCCTGTGTAGTCTTTATGCCTGATAAATCACGTTACGCTGGCGTTACGCCAAAAGACATCAATCAGCTTGTTGATAAGCACTTTACCGCTAAACTAAAACCAGAAGGGAGTGAACCCGAATTATCTCCCGTTACTTAACTGAATTAGGTGAAGTGCCGATGACGAATTTACCCCCAACCGATCCCAACTCGTCTCGCCTCGGTTTTGATGAATTGATTGGCATTGTGATTGCCTTCGCTACCATCGGCACTATTCTCGCCGTAACACTCGGTCAAAGGGATAAGGGATTCAATGTGAACCAACTCCTAAACCCCGAAGTTGAAAATCGGACAACAGATCCAATCGAGGAACTCCCCTCACGCCCAGTTCCTCTACCCACGGAAAGTCCAGAGGAAAGAAGCTTGCCACGCCGGCAAGAAGCAGAAGTTGCACCAACTCCTTCTCCTGCCTCGATTACGCTGTTACCTGTTGCTCCTGTATCCGTCTCACCTGTGGCACCAACAGCAAGACCTGAGGTCGAAACCCCCCGGCCTCTGCCTGCGACCATACAGAGCGCGGCAAGACCCGGGCGGGCCGCGGGGCGGGGG
>JBFLZA010000134.1:0-15586 GCA_040756535.1 Cyanobacteriota bacterium | reverse complement strand
AAGGTGATGGGGGCGATTGGCAGCCAGATCGGTCAGTTCATCAAGCGCAAACAGGCAGAGGAGGAATTACAGCGCCAGCATTTGATTTTGCAGTCTGAATTGAATCAGGCGGCGGAATATGTGCGATCGCGCCTACCACGCCCTTTAACTGGAAGGGTGACGACACAGGCGCTGTTTATTCCCTCACTTCAGTTGGGCGGTGACGCCTTTGATTACTACTGGTTGGATGCAGACCATTTGGCAATTTATCTGTTGGATGTGGCAGGACACGGTGTGCGATCGGCGTTGCTGTCGGTTTCTGTGTTGAATGTTTTGCGATCGCAATCTCTCCCCAACACCAATTTTTATCAACCCAGTGCTGTTTTAAGAGGACTCAATCGTGTCTTCCAGATGAGCGAAACGGGTGATGACTACTTCACAATTTGGTATGGCGTTTACAACCCGGTTAAGCGCCAACTTGTTTACGCTGGTGCGGGTCATCCACCCGCTCTTTTGCTATCTGAAGAAACGTTCCGTCAGGTTGGGCTAGCTGTTCCTGGAGAGAGCGTTTCTTCAAGCACCACCCCTGTAAAACAGTTAGGAGCACAGGGCATTCCTATTGGTCTGCTCCCTGAAGTTGACATTGACGATGATTGGTGTGAAATTCCAGTAGACAGCACCCTTTACCTATTAAGTGATGGAGTTTACGAAATTCAACGACCTAATGGTCAAATCTGGGGATTAAATTCTTTCATTGATTTGTTGCCTGATTACCAGGGTAAAGACTTCATAAAATTGGAAGATTTATTAGATCAAATCCAATTTGCAACCGCTAAAAGAGATTTTGAAGATGATTTTTCTCTTTTGAAAATCGACTTTAATTAAACTATAATAATCTATTTAACTTATGAAATGATAGCGGTTCAGATACCCGACTTCTCTAATAAGTCGAGTATCTCGATTTCACGAATCATTTAGTCATGGATTCACCCTAGAGCAATGACTTTTTGCTCAAATTCATCCCGATTGACAAACGATTTAAAAACCCGATTCATTTTGGTCAGTTCAAGAATCATCTTTAATTGGTCATTTAGAGAACAAATAAAGAGTTTACCACCAGCAGATTGAACCATTCGGAGAGCTGAAACTAACGCTCCCAATCCCGAACTGTTCATAAACGTAACCTCTTGAAAATCAACTAATACAATATCAGCTCCACTGGACACAATATCGCTTATTTCACGACGTAATTGATTGGCGCTGACACCGTCTAAAATTCCTGAAGGCTGAACAATTTTAACACTAGAATTCATTGGTTTTACTCCTGATGATTTGAATGGTTATCTCAATTTGAATGAGGCTTTCTTCTAATAAGACTAAGCCTCTCTTGATGATATTGACTTCGGTTGCCAAACAGCCGCTCGAATGATGACCCCTAAAAGCGATAGGTTATAAATAGCCCAAAGCCCATTAAGTACATAAAGCCAAGGATTTTCTAAGTTGCCAATAGCGAAGCGATAAAGACACCACAACACTCCCAAAATAGTGAGGGCAAAAATAGTCAATTGAGGTAATACTAACTGGAGATAAATCCCAGATTTACGCTGCTTTGGCGTTACTTGAAACTTAATTGGGCGTCCGGTAAACACACTCAGTACTGATTGGATAAACAGAGGAAATAAAGCAATAGCGTACTGCTCAGAACGCCAGAGTTCTTTTGCAGGAATGCCCCAACTTGCAGCAACAAAGGTCAAGCGATTGAGGATAAAGGCAGGGATAAAATGTATGGCGAAATCAGGCCCATAGGCACGCACTGGGATAATTCCTGTGAAGAAATAAATGATGGGGCAGATAATAAAGACTACCGTGGCAAAGCCAGAAAAATAGCTGTACATTGTCTGAAAATATTGCAGTCGTTGCCAAAGGGTTAGCCCTGGCTTGGTTAAGGGATTTTCCCGCAGCAATACCTGAATGGTTCCCTGCGCCCATCGTAGCCGTTGTTTCAGAGTAGAACTGAGGTCATCGGGTGCTAACCCTAACGCTAATTCTTCATGGTGATAAATGGATTTCCAACCTGCTGCGTGTAGACGCATAGCTGTGTTCATATCTTCTGTAATACTGTTGCTCGATACACCTCCAACTAACTCAAATTCATGGAGTCGTTTTTCATCTTGGGCAAATTCATCAGAAAAGTTTTGCAGTCCCACACTAATCAAAGCTTCACGCCTCAAAACAGCATTGGTTCCCGTGTAGAAGGCAGACGTCATGCCATCTTTACCTTGTTGAATCGGCCCATAAAATAAGTTGGCTTGATGACCAAATGGATCGCCAGGTGGAATGTTATAAAAAGCTTGAGGTGTTTGCACAAAAGCAATCTGATTGCTTTCATACTTTCCAGCTTGGAGATTGTAGCGATAAAAGTAGGGTAAAACCCGTTGCATAAATTGAGATTTTGGAATATGGTCAGCATCCAGGGTGAGAATAAATTCTCCAGAAGTTTCTCCCGAAAAAATCGCGTAGTTAATATTACCTGCTTTAGCGTGGTGTGGCTTACCCTCTGGTTTAGGGCGGGCAATGTAGCGACAACGAGCTAATTCACTAAGTTCAAGCTCCTTTTTATAAATTTCCTTTTCCAAAGAGCGCTGTTCAGTGGCAAGATAATCGCTAACTTTGTGATGCTTGGGGTTCAACAAAAGAAGTAATTGTCGTAGACTCTGTAAATAGCCAACTTTAGGATTGAACTTGCTTTCGTTATCAGAAGCAGGGAGGGGAGAATAGGATTTGACAATCAACAAGCAGTTCTGATTATCTGATGCTTTTGTATAACTCAGATAATCTGCAATCTGTTGAATGATGACTATACCGCGTCCACCTTCAGCCATTTCATCAACTTCATCTGGAATTTGTTCTAGATAGCTTTCCAAATCAAAGCCAGAACCGCGATCGCAAATCCGAATTTCCACAGATTGGGTAAAAATTGTAACCTCAATCGTAATGGGAATTTCTTGCGGTAGTCCTCGGTGGGCATGAGCAACTGCATTGATAAACCCTTCAGCTAGTGCTGTTTTGCACTCTAACCAAGTCGTTTCGGGAATTGAGGGTTGTCTCAATTGCTCGAACCAGGACAGCACTTCGGATAATGCATTGAGATCGGTATCAACTTGAAGCTGGAATGATTGAAGAAATTGTTCAGCTTGGGGAATTTCTGGTGCTAAATTTTTGAGTTGCTGGAGGCGGTTTACGAGTTGCGATCGCTCTGTATTAATTTTCTCAGCCTCCTGTTGCAGCCGTGGCGACTGCAAATCTTCCAAACAGAGCATTTCTGTCATCGCTCGAATGGCAGGAGAGTTGCCATCATCGAGCACATAAACACACAATTTCGTTGCTGGATAATCAATATCTAGAGCTGCCCTAGTGGTTGACTCCACAATCTCAACGGGTTCGTTATAGCAAGTAATAAAGATATCAACAGTCGGCCATTCAGAACGAGGCAAGGCTGGAGTCAGTTGATTGAGAGACTTTACCCGTCTGACTATAGGTCGCCATAGTCCAACTAAGAACATGACACCACCAAAATAGCTGTAAATTTCTGCTATCAGGAGGGGAATTGCCAGCCACAAGGCAGCGAAATTAATCGAGTGGGTAATCCGCCATAGCAGATACCAAGCACCGATAATCAGATTTATTTCTGCTAGATAACGAAAGAGCAGAGTTCTGTCTCTAAGACGGGAACGAATGTTACCGGAAAATGATTGTGAGTTTTCGACAACCGAGATGGGAGTAATCATTGTGAGTCAAATTCTGGTAGATATGCGAGGGAAGAATTCAGGAGTCAGGAGTCAGGAGTTAGGAGTTAGGAGTTAGGAGTCAGGAGTTAGGAGTCAGGAGTTAGGAGAGAAGTATAGTATGCCTCAAGTAATTTACTGACTTCTTCAAGTTGAGAGATTAAGCCTAGACTGTCGCAGTATTTTAGGTCTTTTGCCAGAATTAAGTAATAACGACATTCTTCGAGAGAGCCTTGAGCAATATTCATAAATCGAGCTTTATCTGGTTTAGTTCTTTTTTTAAATCCTTCTGCTATATTGGCTGGAATCGAAATTGCCGCTCGTCTGAGTTGAGAAGTTAAGCCATATATCTCTGTTTTGGGAAACTCGCTACTTAAACGGTATACAGACAAAACAAATTGATGTGCTTTCTGCCAAACAATCAAGTCTTGAAAATTCTTCGCTGGTTTTCTATTCATTCTGACTCCTGACTCCTAACTCCTGACTCCTGACTCCCTAAAATGCCAAAGGACGATCGCTCCTAGCTTTGTAGAGCAAACTTTCGAGAATGACGGCATTGGTATTGACATTAATGGATGAATTCACTCCCAATCGGGAATTCTCGTAACGTCCGGAGAAGTAGCCTCGATTTTGCTTGGCAAGGTTTTGAACAGTTTCTCGTAGAGTGTTGGCGTAGGAGTCATTCGGCATTAAAGCATCCCAAGCAAAGGCAGCTTTAGTACTTAAGAAGCGCAATTGAGGATAGGCTTTTCCCTTGCTGCTAGTCGCATTCCAAGATTGCCCATTGGCATAAACGCTGTAGTACAAAAAGTAGGGTGGGCGATCGAGTGAATCTTCATTAACGGCAGTCAAAATTTTGGTGCGCTCATACCTCTGTGCTTGGACTTGGAGTAAATTGAGAACTTGAGGTTTGACGGCTTCGTTCCAACCTAATTCCAGTCCCCAAAGCAGATAAGGTTCGTTGGTGAGATAGTTAGTTGCTCCAGAATTGTCTAAGTTGCGGCGATCGACTTGTAAGGGAATACCTTCTACTTCAACAGTTTGAATGGGGGGATTGTGTAGGGCGTTTTCTGCTTCAATGCCCCACAGTTTTAAGCTGTGGGCAGCATACTGTTCGTAACCCAACCGCCCTTCTTGGAGTAAGCGAGTTTGCCCTTTGGAATCGGGAATGTTGCCGTGCAACCAACCATCTTTTACTAATTGCGAAAGGTTCCAATCCTCAACAATGCGGTTAATTCGCTCTTGATATTCCGGGTAATGTGTCCGTAAAACATGCAATCCCAGCAAAAACCTAGCTGTATCCAACGCTGACCAACCGCTTGTCCCCTTGGGATCAGGTGTATTATCCAGTTGGCGCATCTCTCCAGTACGGGTGCTGTAAGCCTTATTGGGCACCCCTGTAGCGGGTAGCGGCAGCGTTTCTAATGTTTGCAACAGGCGATTAATCATGCTGTTGAATCGCTCTGGCTGAATCACTCCTAGCTGCCGTGCTGCATGAATGCCCAAAATCGCGCTCCCCTGATCCCACAGGGTTGTCCAAGGGTAGTTATCCACAGAATTCACTAAACCCGTTTTGGGATTCCAGTTGCGATCAAAATATTGCCAAGCTTGTTGTGCGGCAATGCGATCAGCTTCAGTTAAAGGTTGAGCCTTCTCCACTGCTGGAGAAGCAGCCGATACAGCATTTGCTTCAGGCAATTGAGCAGGAGTTGGCGAGGAAGTTGCAGCGCTTGAGGGCGTCGGTTCTACGGTTGCATTGACAATCCCCCCTTGCCCCCCTTGAAAAGGGGGGTTAACTGCTTGTCCCTCTTGAAAAGCAGAGGGGTTAACTTCTTGCCTCCCTTGGTAAGGGGAGTTGGGGGGATCTGCTGCCGAAAAAGCAACGGGTGGTGTGTTGCTGCTGCCTGAAACCCAGTAAGCACCAGAAGAATCCCATCGTGCCGTCTGTGTTGCAGTACGAGGCAAACCTCGCCCCAAATCGCCTGCTGCCACTGCTTTCCACCAGGGAGAATTCATTGCCGTTTCGGGGCGAATCAAGGGCTGTTGATTCGTTGCCCTATACAGCAGGGATTGCAGAATCAAGCTATTGGTGCTGCTACTTAGAGCAGTTTCTGGTTTACCCGTTTTTTCAGAAAAGCCCTCGTAGTAACCTTGTTGGGGATTGTAGAGGTCTGTTGTTGCCTCAAATAACTTGCGAGTGTAGTCGTTGTCTGAGAATAGGGCATGAAAGGCAAAGGCAGCAGCCGTGCTAACAGTACGAGCATCGGGCACAGATTTTCCGTCATCCGTCAAAGTTGCCCAAGCTTTTCCCTCACCTGTAATTGTGTTGTTGATTACATAGGGGGGTTTATCGCTCAAGGTTGTGGCGGCGGCGGTGAAGGTGCCAGTTCGGCGGTAACGCGACTCTTGAGCTTGGAGCAGGGGTTGCACGAGTTGGCGCATTTGGGGGTCGAAGCCAAATTCCAAGCCGTAGAGCAAGAAGGGATTGCTGACAGTGTACTGAGGACTGGGGATTCTTCCCGTTGGGACTTGAACGCTTTCTATTGAGGTTGTTTGATACTGACCGCCGACAGCAGAACGCTCGACGTTAAAGCCCCATATCTGAAACGCCCTTGCTGCATATTCTTCGTAGCCGAGGCGAGTTTCAGGCTTAACTTGGGTTAGAAGTCGCCCATTTTCATCCTTAGTCACTCTGCCGCTAAAGAGTAGACCATCCCGCACGACTTGAGAGTACGACCACTCCAGCACGATTTCATCGACAGCTTTTGTGTATTCCGGATGGTAGTTCTTCAAGGTATACAGCGCTGCCAGTACGCGCCCTAAATCGAGGGCTGACCAAGCCGTTCCCTCGGCAGTAGGATTGCTGCTGCCTTGGGCGGAGGGATTACCGCCGTAATCTACAGGTTGCAAGGACTGGGTATCGTAACCCCGGTGGGGCAACTGTCCGGCAAACAAAGGTAGCTGCTTCAGGGCACCTAGCAAATGGCGCGTGCGATCGCCAAATTCTTGAGCGGTGATAATATCAAGGGCGCGTGCTGCATTGAGAGCCGCTAAATAATCCCCCAATCCCCACAGTGTTGCACCATTCATGTCACTGCGATCGTTCACTAACCCAGTGTTGGATTGATAATTCGTCTTAAAGTACTGCCAAGCTGCCTCTGCATAACGCCGTTCTGGGGCTGTCAGGGGTCTGGCTAGTTTGGGGTAAGCTGAGGGTTTAGGTTTTCCTACGGGTGGAATAGGTGAAACGGTAATTGTATTAGCAGGTGGTGTCGCAACGCCCTGCGCTCCTCCTGCGGGACTTCCTGTAGCCGTTGGAGTAGAAGCATTGCCACTCGGTAGTTCTGGCGCAAACGTCACCAAACTTGACCCAATCAGAGGGCGATTTCCTCTTGCTTTGTAGTGCAAAATTTCCAGAATTAGCCCATTGGTATTACCAGTTAGCGCTTTATTCGGTTGCTTGGTTTCTTCGTAAAGTCCTGCATAGAAACCACCTCCATCAGGGCTACGCAAATCCTTCACTGCATCAAACACTTTTTGAGCATAGGCGTTATCGGGGTAAAGATAGCGCCAGCCAAATGCAGCTTTTGTACTAATGCTGCGTAGTTGCGGGTAAGGCTTATTTTCATCGGTAATGGTTGCCCAGGCATTCCCGTTGGCGTAAACGGTGTTGTAGAGAAAATAAGGTGCTTGGTCAATATTGTCTTCTGATACAGCCGTTAGCTGTCCGGTGGACTCGAAGCGACGTTTCTGTGCTTCTAATACACTGGCAGCATCATCTTTTAAAGACCCTTCTAAACCAAATTCAATGCCATCTAAAATGTAGGATTCGCTGACGACATAATTATTCGCATTAGTGCTTTGGTAGTCGCGTGTATCTACGAGGATTTTGACGCCGTTAACCTCTACAAACTGGTACGGTTCTAGTGCCAACGCCTTAGACGCTTTAAAGCCCCAAAGTTCATAACCTCTAGCTGCATATTCCTCGTAGCCGAGGCGTCCTTCTTGTACGAGTAATGTTTCTTTGTTAGGGAGGACGGTGGCACCGTAGAGTTGGTCATCTTTAACAGAGCGATCGATGTTCCATTTCGACACAATCCCCTTAATCCAATCGCCGTACTGTGGATGACAAGTGCGGATAACGTGGAAAGCTGCTAGGATACGACCCACATCCAAGGCAGACCAACCAATTCCTCGGTCTACTGGGTTGTTGCCGTAGTCCGTCATCTGCCCGGTTGCTGCATTGTACGCTTTGTTCGGCAAGGCATCCTCAAATAGTTTGAGGTTGCTTAGAGTCTGCAAAAACTGGTTGAGGCGGTAGTCAAAATCTGCCTGGTCGATTAAATTTAGCTGGCGTGCAGCATTCAATGCCATTAAGTAATTACCAATATCCCAGAGAGTGCCGGAGGGATACCCGCCCGTGGAGTTGGTTAATCCTGTGGCTGGCTGATAGTTGTTGACAAAATACTGCCAAGCTGCTTTGGCGTAGGTTTGTTCTTCTGATGTTAAGGGTGCGGTGATTTCGGCACAAGCGGAAGGTGCAGCAGTGGGGGATTGTGCGATCGCGCGATCGGGCACCGAAACACTTAGTAAAGACTGTGAAATTGCACCTACAAGGAATAGAGCAATCAGCTTTAACCACTTTTGCTGATGGCGTTTTTGTAGCATTGGGCAAAACGGGGTCAGGGGTCAGGGGTCAGGAGTCAGAATTCAGAAGTCAGGAGTCAGGAGTCAGAATTCAGAAGTCAGGAGTCAGAATTCAGAAGTCAGGAGTTAGAAGAAGACACGGTTTAGGGCAATTTGAGGTATGAACAATTAAGAAGAGATAGGAGACATATTTACTTGTTTTAGATTTCTCTCCTGTCTCCTGTCTTCTGTCTCCTGTCTTCTGTCTTCTGTCTCCTGTCTTCTGTCTTCTGTCTCCTGTCTCCTGCCTCCTGTCCTCTTTCACGAGCGAGGCGGTTTTACGCCTGCCCAGACGGTGAGTGGCTTGCCTACCTTTTTGTAAAGAAGACTTTGGAGGATGACGCCGTTATTGTTAGCCGTCAAGGATTTATTGGGCTGCTTTAAGGATTCATAAAAGCCGTTGTACCAGCCCTTATCAGCCTTCAAATTGGTTTGGACAAAGTTAAATAACTGACCCGTGTAAGGGGTGTTGTAAAGCACATTCCAGCCAATGGCTGCTTTCGCACTGAGGAAGCGTAAATCGTTATGCTTTTCCCCAGTATCTGTAATCGCTGTCCAAGGTTCTCCATTTACGAAGAGAGTGTTGTAAACAAAGTAAGGCGCACGATCCAGATTATCTTCAGTAACAGCCGTTAATTGTTTTGTTGCCTGATAGCGAGCTTCTTGAGCTGCTAAAATTCGGTCAGCATAGGCTTTGGGTAGGGATTGAAAACCTGTTTCAATTCCATCTAAAATATAAGGTTCGCTGAGAACGTAGTTATGAGCGCCAGACGATTTGTAATCTCGTTTATCGTAGGGAACACCTTTGCCGTAGAGATTAACAAAGGCAGCTTTTGACTGAAAATTAAGAGCTTTTTCTACATCCAGTCCCCACAATTTTAGACCATAAGCAGCATAATTTTCGTATCCTAATCGCCCTTCTTGGTTATAGCTTTCTTTGCCATTGGTAACGCTGGTACCATACATCTGACCATTTTTCGTTAGACGTTGCACTTTCCAATGTTTCCAAACGGCTTCTGTTTGAGGCTTTAACTCCGGATACCGGGAGCCAACTATTTTGAGCCACAATGCTAGACGCCCTAAATCCAGGGCTGACCAACCTATTTCTTCCTTTTTATCCAGTTGACCATAGTTAACAGGAAGTAGCGTTTTTGAGTTGTAAACTTTGTTGGGCAATTCTCCTTTGTAAAGGGGTATTGTAGCCAAGGTTTTTAACGTTTGGCTCATCTTGGTTTTAAATTCTGCCTCTGGTACGATGCCTAGTTCTTTGGCACTGACTAAGCCTGCGATCGCAGCCGCTTGATCCCACATCGTCACTGAGGCAAACTTATCGGCTGAATTCACCAACCCCGTTTCATTATTCCAGTTGCGCTGGAAATACTGCCAAGCTTGACGCGCCATTTCCATTTCTGCTGGAGTTAAGCTTCCCACGCTAGAGGCAACATAAGGCGTCTTTGTGGTGCTGAGTTCCTCTGGAGTCACTGGTTTTCCAGGCAACTCTATTGATTGCTTATCAAGTTTTGCTACAGCCGTTGTTATTTCATTTGAGTTAGTCGTAGCGGTTTGAGTAGTAAATGTCTTAGTGGGTGATACGGAAGTGCTTTTATTCAGGTGATTCGACAACACTTCCAAGCTTGCGATCGCTAAAATTGCAGTCACTACTCCTCCGGCATGAGCTAAGATTGACCATGCTTTTGGCGGCGGCTCAAAATCCGAATTCATCACAACTCCTGCTTGTATAGATGTCCCGTTTCGTTTCCAATCCGGCTTTTCATTAGAGTTCCCAAATTTCTCTCATCGGGAACAGCAACACCAAAAAAAGTTCTAAAATTTGACTCGCACCTGTCCTGTGAAAGATTGGTTGTTGTACCCACTTCCCTCAGTCTGTCGATTTTGGACATTCGAGTAGGCATAGCCAAAGTCGGCTTCTACGTTAGGTGACAATTTCGCTGTACAGGTAGCTCGATAGCTATTGGCGACATCCCATTCCCCTTGCAGTCGTTGCTGTCCTAGATTCGCCGCTACCCGACAGCGCAGACTCTCGACAACATTTCCTTCCCAACCGATTTCGCCGTTGTAAATTAGGAAATCTTGTGGAGAAAAATAGCCGCTCGTTGTCTCAACATCGCGCCTGTAATTCCAGTTAAATACGTTAGCCGCTACAAAAAATTGTCCCAACTTGCGCTCTAACCTGCTAAAGGACTGCTGCTCAAAATTGCCATCGTTGTAACTACCCAAACGCAACGAAGAATACAAGCTAGTATTTGGGTCAATCTGCCAGTAGATACTCGGCCCAAATCGCCAAGCAGTGATTTGATTATCTAAAGTTTGGGCATTGAATTTATACGACCCTTGGTCTACGTTAGCCGATACCACCACTCCGGATTCCAATCGACCAGAAGGGCTGACTTCCATCGCAAAGGGGGCTTCTACCTTGGCGTTGAAATTGAGGGCAGTTGGCAAGCGATCGAATACATCAACTCCTCCTCCCACTGCTACAGTCATTTGGTCAATTTTTCCTTCCCATTCAACATGCAGGGGAATGTTTGTAACTGACTCAACGTTGGGCTGCTCAAAAGAATTGAATCCAGTTTTGATGCGAAATCTGTTGCCATTACGCAAGCGAAATTGAGCGGTTTCTTCGATAAATAGATTGCGTTGGTCAAAGTTATCTGCATCCCGGCGAAAATCGGTCGTGAGACTTTCCAATTTGATAGCAGGAGTTACAGCCTGCGTAGAGGTTGGTAGTGGCGTCGGCTGTACCGATGGCTGGGTTTGTGATGGTGGTAATCGCAATCCAGGATTGAAGTTTTCCGGTGCTGCTAGCTGCATGGGCGGTGATTCTAACGGGTAGTGCAGCTTAACTGAATAATCTTCAAGGTTCCTATCAACTGGTAGTTGAACATTTTCTTGATTAGCAACAGAGGAAATTTTTTCAGTCAATTCTGGGAGTGAATTTTCGTTTTTAAAGGTTTCAGTAGAAACAGAGTGTTCTTCTACAGCCTGTAGCTTCCCTGCTCCCATTGTGCAAATACATAAACTCCCGATTAAAGCAGCTTGAAGTTGCAAACATCTCCACGCCACCTTACGCCCCGATGAGTGAGGATCTAAAAAAAGACTAAACTTTAGTAATGTCACGATTAACTTGGGAGTAATATCGCTTCTGTTGATTACTGATTGGTGAGGAATTTACAGATGAAATTCTGCTCTTGTTGCTATTCATGTATTTAGTTATCAGTAACAGATATCTTGACTTTACAGAATCTTCCAAGTTTCAGATTCCGTATTTCTACGGATTTTTGGGATGGCTCGTCCGCGTCGGAATGCGAGATTACTCGGATATACCCATCTAGGGCTTAATCTATTCGACAAAAAAACAGCGGGGAACACAATCAAGCGAAAGCCTCTACCCGCTTATCCTGACTATTCCCTATTCGCTCTAACTATGGGTTCAGCGCTCAGAAGTCGTTTTCGGTTCTTCCGCTGGCTCGAAGGCTGTGTACTTACCTCCCAAGGCTTCCACAATGGTGCGGGTATTCGCTACCAACATTTTGATGTAAGTATCTGCCTCGCTGCCAGGTGAACCAATGGAGTCGGAGTAGAGTTCTTGCTGCGCGAGTTTGACCCCTGCTTCAGTGGCAACGGTTTTAATCAAAGCTGGGTTAATGGTTGTTTCTGCAAAAATGGCAGGTACGCCAGCAGCTTTCACTGAATCCGACAACCGTTTCACGGTTTGGGCGCTGGGTTGTTCTTCGGTGCTGATGCCAATTAGAGTGCCCGCAATGGGTATTCCGTAGGCGCGGGAATAGTATTGAAAGGCGTCATGGGTGGTGACTAGCTTGCGCTGATTTTCTGGAATGGTTTGGATTTGGTCACGTATCCAGGTATCGACTTGTTGCAATTGGGCTGTCAACCGTGCTGCATTCTCGGTAAATTCTTCCTTGTCTTCTGGCGAGAGTTCAATTAATTGATCGCGAATTGCATTCACCATTGCGATCGCATTTTTGGCATCACCCCAAACATGAGGGTCAGGCTCTCTTTTCCCTTGGTAGTCAAAATCTAAAGGCTTGACCACTTCCCCAACCGCAAACTTCTTCGCCTTATCCCCCGTAGATTTCATGAGCTTAATCAGCCCTGGCTCTAAGTTGTAGCCGTTGTAGAGAATTAGATCGGCTTCTTCTAATGCCTGATTATCAGCGGGGACTGGCTCATAAACATGAGGGTCTGCTCCCGGCTTCAGGATGCCTGTCAGTTCAATTTCGTCTCCCCCAACTTGTTCTGTCCAGTCGGTAATCATTGTGCTGGTGGATACAACCTTAGGCAGATCGGGTTGGTCGGAATTTGTCCGGTTGGTACGGGTTGAATCGCATCCACTCATCCAGAGTCCCAGGATAGCAACGGTTGCTGCCAACCATCGGCAGTTTCTGCCTTGCGACTGAGGGTTCACGTTCATGGGGTTGATACATTTATTTTCATATTCTTTTCATTTTTTACGTTACGCTATTTTCATAATTGTTTCATTTTTTAATCTCAGGTACAGCTCCGCCATGACAACTGCCATGTTCCGTAACATCGATTCGAGCCAGAGAGACTATCCCTGTAGAGATAACTATCGATCGCAGATAGAGTCGGTTACTATCGGGCAACTGGGTGTGCAGTATCGCATGGTAGAGGCACTCAAGGATATCACCTGTGACATCCAACCAGGGAGGCTTACGGGAATCATTGGGCCAAATGGTGCTGGGAAAAGTACTCTAATCAAAGCGATGCTGGGCTTAGTTCCGACCACAGGCGGCACGGCGATGTACCAAGGGAAACCCTTGATGGAGCAGTTGGAAAAGGTGGCGTATGTGCCGCAGCGATCGCAAATTGACTGGAGTTACCCCGCAACCGTGTGGGATGTGGTGATGATGGGACGGGTGCGGAAAACGGGTTGGTTTCGCCGCTTTTCTACAGTATCGCGACGTTTGGCAGTAGAGGCGTTGGAACGGGTGGGGATGAGTGATTTTCGCGATCGCCCGATTGGACAGTTGTCGGGAGGACAACAGCAGCGAGTCTTTTTGGCGAGGGCGTTAACGGAGGAGGCGGAGATTTTCTGCTTGGATGAGCCTTTTGCTGGTATTGACAAAAAGACAGAGGGTGTCATATTCAATGTCCTCCATGAACTCGCTGATGCTGGTAAAACCGTGCTGGTTGTCCACCATGACTTGGGGCAAGCAATGACTAACTTTGACGACTTGATTTTGCTGAATCGAGAGTTAATTGCTAGTGGTTCTCGCCAACAGGTATTGAGTGCAGATAACTTGCAACGTGCCTATGGGGGGCAGGTGATGTTTTTCTCGGAACAAGCAGCTTAAAAATATTACAATTTGGCGGTTGGAAATCGCTGCTACACAAACTCACATCCGCTCATTAAGGGTTTCAGCTTTAAGTAGCTCTATCCAATTAAACGTAAAATCTTTACGGGTTCGATCCCCCCTAGCCCCCCTTAAAAAGGGGGGAAGTAGTGCAGCGCGGCAGAAGTTTTCCAGCAGTCCCTCTCAGCTCCCGGAAGTAGGGAAAGCAGGGGGAGAATTTTTACGGGTGAGTTATTTGGAGCCAGTCGGCACTAGAGATTTCAGCATTGTATATTTGTTTTGAGTTGACTTACTTATTAAGTCCGCTTAGGTGGACTTCGTTTATATAGTCTCAGGCTTGAGTCTGAGGATAATAAATGCTCAGTAATTAGTAAAACAGATTTATAGGTTTTTATGTTAGAAGCTTTAATTGAACCGCTGCAATACGGATTTATGCAGCGATCGCTCATCATCGCTGTTTTGGTGGGCATTGTTTGCGCTTCGGTGGGAAGTTACTTAATGGTGCAGCGATTGGCTTTACTGGGAGATGCCATTAGTCATTCTGTACTACCGGGACTTGCGATCGCGTATATTGTGGGTGCTGACATCTTTGTCGGGGCATTTATTGCTGGGGTTGTCAGTACGATGGTGATTACTTGGATTAGGACGCGATCGCAAATTAAAGAAGATGCGGCAATGGGCATTGTTTTTTCTGCCTTTTTTGCCCTTGGTATTACCTTAATTACTATTGTTCAAAAAGATAATAAAATTGACCTCAATCATTTTCTCTTTGGCAATATTCTTAGTGTTTCTCGTGAGGATGTTATCAGTACAGCAATTATCACTGCAATAGTACTGGCAGTTGTTGTGCTGCTGTACAAAGAGTTAATGTTTTATACCTTTGACCCCGTAGGCGCACAAGCGGCTGGACTCCCGACTAATTTGCTGGATTTTGGTTTGATGATTTTGATTGCTTTGACGATTGTTGCTAGTCTCAAAGCGGTGGGGGTTATTTTAGTGCTAGCAATGCTGATTACTCCGGGAGCAACTGCTTATTTATTAGTGACTCGGCTGCACCACATGATGATTTTGGGTTCAGCAATTGGTGTGGTTGCGAGTATTAGTGGGATGTACTTGAGTTATTTTTTCAATTTACCTTCTGGCCCTGCGATCGTTTTAGTTGCTTTCGGCTTTTTTATGCTGGCGTTTTTGTTTAGTCCCAGTCAGGGGATTTTGACTCATCCTGGTTCTAAGTCGGGACAGTCGCAGATTTTGCGGGAGATTAAGGGGTTGTGGAGGTGAAAATTTAAGATTAAATAGCACTAAAAAACAAACGTTTAAAGTTAAATTGATAGACAGTAAGTTTCTTTTTTACTACTTAGATACTGGCTTGCTAGTTTCCGGGCTAAGAATCAACAACTGATCGCCGCCATCGCTTTCTCGAATCACCAGAACATAGGCGCGTTCATCGGGAGCAGGATTTGGAGGTAGTGTTTGGAACAGATAAATCCAACCGTTACGCTCGATAAGTAAGCGCCAAACTCTGGGCGGATCGATAGTTGTATCGGTGGTTTCCCGTCGCCTTAGATTTTCCAATAAGCCGGAATCGCCAATGATGCGGAAGTCCTCTAGAGGGAGGTTTGAGAGTAAATCATTGGGTTTACGTCCTAGCGCTAATTGGTCTTTAGGAGTAACAAGAGTAACAACAGGTCGCGTAGAGGTATCGTTGACAGCATCCAGTCTAGCGTCTAGAGTTCCCTGCGCTCGCGCCAACCAAAACAGCACAATTAAGACCCAAAC
>JBFLZA010000133.1:0-15622 GCA_040756535.1 Cyanobacteriota bacterium | reverse complement strand
CATTCTCTTCCAAGAGGAGTCAAAATAGGTTTGCCCTGTGGTAATATTCCAATCCCACCACCCCAAAGCACTCCCTTCTAACGCTAGCTGCAAACGTTCTTCGCTTTCTCGCAGCGCCTCCTCTGCCTGCTGACGCTCAGCCATTTCCTGCTTTAGTTGTGCGATCGCTTGTTGAAGTTCGGCTTCGGCCCGCAGACGTTCTTTAATTTCATTTTTCACAGCTTCAAATTGCGCTGCACTGGGCATTGCCAGAATTTGGGGAAGTAAGGAAACTAGCTCTAACGCTGTATATAAGGAGACGATGGCAGCGAACGCTTTGATCAAGCCGGATAACCAATAGTTCGGATGCCAAAGCGTCCAAATTTCCATAATGTGGGTTGTGCCACAGGAGACAATAAAGGCACCAAACAGCAGGAAAATCCAGTTGAAGGGTACATCTCGCCTCTTAGCAACGAAATAGGCTAGCATTAGCGGAATTGAGTAATAAGCCAGCGCTGTCAAAGCATCAGAAACGATGTGTAACCCGACTAATCCGGGCTTCCAAAGATAGCAGTGCCCATGAGGAATAAAAAATTCCGCTAATACCATGCTGATCATCTTAAAAATCTTAATTTTCTATCTGATGGTAGATGCCAAACCTTGTAAGATTATTAGTGACTTATCTCTTTAACGAGGTGTTGACCAACCCTCTATTGATAGATGCTCCAACGTGGTAAGGAGCTATCAGTAGTTTGCAGCAACTGTGCGAGAGTTTCAACTTAAGATCGCAAGTTAAGTGCACAACTTAACAAGACAAATCTATCATCCAACAGATGCGAAAATGAATCATTGAAAATAGAGACCGTGTGACTTGGAGCAGAGTAAACAAATACCCATGAAAAGTCAGCCACCCAAGCGCAAGCGGGGTGTAGTTCTCACGCTTTCAGGTTGGCAGAGCCTTCAAGAAGCACAGCGTCAGTCAGAAATTCACGACAACGCTGGCAACCCCTACACCTTGGAAGAATTAAGCGGACGAACTAACTTGAGTCCTAATACTGTTACTAAGATCCAACGCCGTCAGGTTGCGGTAGATCGGCTAAGTTTAGAATGCTACTTTAAGGCATTTCATCTGACTTTAGATGAGAATGACTATACAAAGCCCGACTCCGACTATTTAGAGAGTTACTCCAGAGTCAGCCTCAAAGGTCAAGTTCCTCTCGATTCCCCGTTTTATATAGAGCGTCCCCCTATAGAACTGCTTGGTTACGAAACCCTGTTGCAACCTGGAGCTTTGATTCGGATTAAAGCACCCAAATTCATGGGGAAAACTTCGTTGATGATCAGGATTCTCGACTCGGCAAGGAACCAGGGTTTAAAAACAGTTACCTTAAGCTTACAACTAGCCGATGCTGAAGTTTTTACCAGTCTCAGCCGATTTCTTCAATGGTTTTGTGCCGTTGTCACTCGCAGTTTAGGACTACCAAATCGATTAAATGAGTATTGGGATGAAGTTTTTGGCAGCAATTATAACTGCACCGATTACTTCGAGGATTATCTATTGGCACAACTGGATAGTCCCGTCGTTGTGGCATTAGATGAAGTAGACGTGGTATTCAATCACCCCCAAATTGCCACCGACTTTTTTGGGATGCTACGAGCTTGGCATCAGAAAGCCAAGTATGGAGATAAGAGTAGCAGGATTTGGCAAAAATTGCGGTTAGTAGTGATTCATTCGACAGAAGTTTATATTCCGCTCAACATCAATCAATCACCTTTTAATGTCGGGTTGTCAATTGAGTTACCTGAGTTTACCTCACTTCAAGTAGAAGACTTAGCGAGGCGGCATCACCTAGACTGGGGAACCGAGGAAGTAGAATGCTTAATGACTTTGATTGGCGGAAATCCTTACCTCGTACAAGTGGCACTGCATCACATAACGCTCCAAGACATCACGCTGGAGCAACTGCTGGAAAACCCAACTGCTGAAGACGGCATTTACAAAGACTATCTGCGACGCCAATTGTGGAATCTGCAACAGTATCCCGATTTGGTGACAGCATTAACGCGGGTTGTGATGTCACCAAATCCTGTGAAATTAGATCCAATCCAGGTGTTTAAATTGCAAAGTATGGGACTAGTGGGGTTCGTCAATCAGCAAGTTGTACCCAGTTGCGAGTTGTATCGTCAGTATTTTAGCGATCGCCTGACGAGATTGCGGCTAAATTTAATCCAAGAGCATCGCCTAGCCACGATTGTTTTCATTAATGCAGTAGACTTGGCGGCAAAGATGGAAGCTGATGCAGAACAAACACAGAATCTACTCGATCAAGATTTCCAGCTTATCAATCAGTTTTGTCAGCAATACGAAGGTCAGGTTCTCAAGTCTACCAGTGATGGGTTATTTATTTACTTTCCCTCTACCATCAATGCTGTCAATTGCGCTTATGAGATTCAGCTAACATTCAGGCAGATGGCTGAACTTACCTCTGAACCAATGCTAAGCTATCGCATTGGTATTCATCTGGGAGATGTGGTATTCGGTTACACTGATGTTGCTGGCACTGGGGTCAACGTTGCTGCTGGCATACAATCTGAAACTATCCCTGGAGGCATTTGTATCTCCCAAACTATCTACGATGCAATCAGAGCATATCTTCCCCTGCAACCTGTAGAGGTAGGACAACGGCAATTTGAGGGAATTGAAGAACCAATACTGCTGTATCAACTAACTCTTTGATGAATTTAAGTTGTGTTCTTAAAGGGAGATTTTCAGTTGCACAATTCCAGGTGAGATGGCAAACTAGAATTGTTTCTTACGGTCAAACAGTGACTGGGGTTGTGCTATTGGTGGACGGAGTTATTTCTGCCACATTTGTCTAGATTTTTTTGAATTATTCTGATTCTTTGCTTCATCTCTTTAGCTGCTAGCGCATAACCGCCATCAGCACCATCAATAAAATGAACCTGGCGTCCATGACGCTGGAACACCAAACAAGTCATTAATGCCCGATCCGAAGTATGCAAGCCATACACTAATTTGCCTTTTTTGTAATTCTTTTCCAAATAGGAAGTCAGTTTTTCTCGTTGTGCCTTATTCCCAACAATAACCATCTTTAACGTATCATCAAATTTTCGATAATCTGTTGTAGCAATTGCATTTTGTTTATAGGTTCCCCAATTACATCCTAACAGCTTAATCTTATAGGTCATTAACAACCATCCCAAGATATTTTCTAGGAAAATTTGACTAAAATAGAGCCATTTATGCCAAGACTTGCTGGAGTTAGCCCGAAGTTGAGTTTCTGCTCTTAAGTACTTATAGCTAAAAGCTAAATTTAAATTCTCTTGAGCTACGGGATTTATGTAATCTTCACCGCCATAAAGTAACAAGATTTGTTCGAGCAATTCTTTATAAATAATATTGTTAAAATCACTTTGATCGGATATAGATTTTACAATTAAGCTTACCGTCTCTCCGTATTTACTAGGAATATCCTGCCAGCGACACTCTAAGCCGGAAAAATCGGCTTTAGCGTCACGTTGAAAGGTGTTGTAGTTGTAGAAGTTAGCTGTTTCTGTTTTTTTTATCAGTTGAGTAGCATAGCTCAATCCATCACCCGTAAAAGCAGCTTGATAGTAGTGTTCAGAAATCTTAATTTTTGCTACTTTAACCTCATAGTTCGCTGCCGTCACATCTGAAACACAAACGGCTCCGACTCGCAAATCCATGCCGAATCTTCTTTTTGCTAGCTGACGCGTTACTAAGAGCGCTTGCAAGGCTTCTAAAAAGAGGCAGGGCGGAATTAAGAGTGTAGCACCATCACCTCCAAAAACAAAGGGAATTTCTATTTTTTTAGCTATATTTAACACCGCAATAATAGAGCAAGCTCCCAAAAGATTCACATCTTTGTAACGTCCTGACTCTACAGCTTTAGTCGAGTTGACGATATCGGTAATAATCACATACCAATCTCGCGGTACAGACTGAAAATTTTCCGAATCAGTAATATCTAGAAAATTTTCTAATACAGGTAAATTCGCATAAAATAATTCTGTTCCCATCGTTTTGAGACTGATTTAAGGTGAACATTTATTGCTATAGCGATGCGAGATGGGTTGTGAAACCCTTCCTCCTGCCCTTTGCTTTTTTCACGAATAAAATCCGCTCACTATATGCTTTAGCACCCTTTTATAGAAAGTTGATTTTATTTACATTCTCCCCCGTTTGAGTTGAAAAATAGCAAAATTATTTGAAAGTTACCTGGCTACATTACCAACTTAGGTTCAGTAACTTTAAAGCCCGCGATTGCACAACAATCGGTTAGGTAATTTTGCTGAAAATTCTGTTTCTTTGTACTCTTTTGCCGGAATTAGCGAAAAATTGTCACACTAGCTGCTGTAATCTCAGTAGCCCAGATAGGGGAGATATGAAGGAACTCTCTAGTCCGTTAAGCCAAGGTACACAAACGTGCCTATAAACAGTTTGTCTTCGTTCTCCGGTTGTGACAACTAAATATCGCAATTTAAGTACTCAACTTTAGAACCAATTTTTAAGTTCATACCCACTCTGCCCCCATTGTGTTTATGTTTACTTAACTTGTGTTATTAAAATGCAATTTTCAGTTGCATAACTCCAGAGCCGATGGAAAACTAGAATTTTAAGTATATTCTTTGATGCTTTTCCCTGGCGCAAGTGCCAGGATTTTTATTTGTTGGTGGGTCTGGTGATGTTAAACTGACCTGAGTTCGAGGTCAGCTCAGAAGCCCTAACCTCTCGTACTTGTTCGCAGGCTGAAACCCTTAGGCTTTCGTTGGGTAGTCCCGTAAGTCGAACTCAGATGAACTCAGTTAACAATAATTAGCAAGTCTTCAATCCTTGCGCTATAGTTGACCCCATGCTAACGCCACAAAGTCCATCCTATGAATATCAAGTTGGCGGGAGTCTACCACTGAATGCCCCTAGTTATGTCAGGCGTCAAGCTGATGAGGAGTTGTACGAGGCGCTACTTAGGGGTGAGTTTTGCTACGTTCTCAACTCCCGGCAGATGGGGAAATCCTCACTTTGGGTACAAACCATGCACCGCTTGCAAGCGGAAGGCATTTGCTGCGGAGCGATTGATTTAACAGCGATTGGTACTCAAGAGGTGACGCCAGAACAGTGGTATGCCTCAGTTATCGGTTCTCTCACCAGCAGCTTCCAGCTTGACTTTAATTTACGTGCTTGGTGGCGCGATCGCACCCACTTATCCCTAGTCAATCGCTTAAGTGAGTTTATCGAAACCGTCTTGTTAGAGAAAATTCAGCAAAATGTCGTAATTTTTATTGACGAAATTGATAGTTTAATTAGCTTAGGCTTCCCAACTGACGATTTTTTTGCCCTAATCCGAGCTTGGTACAACAAACGCGCCCAGAAGTCAACCTATAAACGGCTAACCTTTGCGCTTTTGGGGGTAGCCACACCACCGGATTTGATTGCTGACAAAAACCGCACGCCATTTAATATCGGACGGGCAATAGAACTCAAGGGATTTGAGTTACACGAAGCCATGCCCCTGATGGGTGGATTAAAGCAGATTGCCAGTCAACCGGAAGCCTTGTTGGCTGAAATTTTGTACTGGACAGGGGGACAACCGTTTCTCACACAAAAGCTGTGTCGGCTAGTGGTTGAGGCGTCAGGCAAGGGAATCATTCCCAAGCCAAAATCTTACCCCCCCAACCCCCCCTTATCAAGGGGGGGACAAAATCTAAAATTCATTGAGCAATTGGTGCACGATCGCATTATTTCTAACTGGGAAGCTCAAGATGAGCCGGAGCATTTGAGGACAATACGCGATCGCATTTTGAGCAACTCCCAACGTGCGGCTAGATTACTCGGCATCTATCAACAAATCTTACAACCCCCCCTGTCTCCCCCTTACCAAGGGGGGGTGCCGCAGGCGGGGGGGTCGGGGCAAGGGGGAGTGCCAACCGATGACTCGTCAGAGCAAATGGAACTTTTGCTGTCTGGTTTGGTAGAGAAACAGCAGGGTTTTCTGAAGGTGAAAAACCCCATTTATCAGAACGTATTCGATTTGGAATGGGTAGAAGAACAATTAACTTCTCTTCGCCCCTACTCTCAATCCTTCGATGCTTGGATAACTTCAAAACAGCAGGATGCTTCGCGCCTTCTCAGGGGACAAGCCCTGAGAGATGCTCAAACCTGGGCGCAGGGGAAAAGTTTGAGCGATTTGGACTATCAATTTTTAGCCGCGTCTCAAGAATTAGACAGGCTGGAAGTGCAGCAAACGCTGGAAGCAGCGAGGTTAAGAGAAGTAGAAGCCCGACTCGCAGAAGAACGCAAGCGGTTAGTTTTAGAGCGAGAGACAGCAAAGCGACAGCGAAGGTTTATTGGGACCTTGAGTGGGGCGTTAATGGTTGCGATCGCATCCGGCATTCTCGCCCTCTGGCAATATCGTCGCGCCGTCACCAGCGAACAGCAAGCCCGCATCAACGAAATTCAAGCCCTCGCCTCCTCATCATCAGGGCAATTCGCCTCCCAACAGCGATTAGATGCCCTCGTCACTGCCATCAAAGCAAAACGCAGACTCGACAATCTCGTTCATTCCAGCCCCCAGTTGCAATCTCAAGTTCAACAAGTGCTGCAACAAGCCATCTACGGAACGGCAGAACTCAATCGCCTGTCGGGGCATTCCAGTCCGGTTCTGGCAGTTGATGCCAGCCCAGACGGTCAACTCATCGCCATCGGCGGCAGCGACCGAACCGTCAAGCTTTGGCAGCCCGATGGCACCCTGCTGCAAACGCTGCAACACACTGCTACTGTCTTCGCCCTCCGTTTCAGTCCCGACAGCCAGGGCCTGGTGACATCCAGTACAGACGGCAGCATTTATCTGTGGAGTCGGGAGGGCAAGCTGCTCAAAACCTTTCAGGGACACAGCGCTGCGATATGGGACATCGCCTTGAGTCCTGACGGTCAGCGCATTGCCTCTGCCAGCGAAGACAGAACCATTCGCCTGTGGAGCGCTGATGGCAAACGGCTCAAGACTCTGACAGGACATCAAGGTGGGGTTTGGGGTGTTGCCTTTAGTCCAGATGGAAACTTGCTCGCCTCTAGCAGCGGGGACGGTACGGTCAAGGTCTGGACTCTAGATGGTGAACTGGTGAGAACGCTGGAAGGTCACAGCGCTGCTGTTTGGGATGTTGAGTTTGCCTTACTTGCCGATAAGAGTGGCACAAAACGTCCTACCATTGTCTCTGCCAGTGCTGACAACACGGTCAAACTTTGGCAACCTGACGGAGGGGCAGGCACGGGGGCACAGCCCCTACTTACTCTCAACGGTCACAGTTCGGAAGTGTTTGAAATTGCCGTCAGTACAGCAGGCGATGTCATTGCTTCCGCCAGCGCCGACCAAACCATAAGCCTCTGGAAGCCGGACGGGACGCTTTTGAAAACCCTCAAAGGGCATCAATCTGGAATTCGAGGCGTTACCTTTATTCCCAACAGTCAAATGGTTGTCTCTGCCAGTGACGACAATACCGTTCGATTTTGGAATCCGATAAACCCCTTCTCGAAAGTTCTGCACGGACATGGCGGCACGATTTGGGATGTAGATTTCAGCCCAGACGGTAAGATGCTAGCTTCAGCCGGTTCGGATCGCAGCTTCCGAGTGTGGGCGCGAGACGGTACATTGCTGAAGTCTTTTGCTGGATACAACGCTGCCGTTTACTCCGTTGCTTTCCTCTGGGGGGCGACCTTTGCCAAAGAAGCGAACGCGCCTATCCTCGCTGCCTCCAGTGAAGATAAAACGATTAAATTCTGGCAGTTCGACGGGACGCTGCTGAAAACCATAACAAGGCATGAGGCGGGAGTTTGGGACATCTCCGCAAGTCCAGACGGTCAGCTACTCGCTTCTGCCAGCGATGATAAAACCGTGAAACTGTGGAACAAAGACGGCAGGGCGGCCACGGGGGCACTACCCCTACGAACGTTCCAAGGACATCGGGCTAGGGTTTACGATGTAGACTTTACCCCCGACGGAAAGAGGCTCGTTTCCGCCAGTGGAGATGGCACAGTTCGGTTGTGGAGTTTAGACGGTAAATTTTCCAAGAGTCTATTGGGTCATCGCAGCCCTGTTTGGGAAGTTGCCATCAGTCCAGACGGTCGCACTTTGGCAACTGCGAGTATGGATGACACGATTAAACTCTGGAGGAGCGATGGCAGGTTGCTCAAAACCCTCAAGGGAAATACTAGAGGCATGATGGCAGTTGATTTCAGTCCAGACGGTCAAATGCTGGTGACGGGTGGCTCAACTGGCGCAGTCAAACTCTGGAAAACCGACGGGACAGAAATAACGACGCTAACCGGACATGAGGGGAATGTTTGGGGGGTGGCGTTTAGTCCCGATGGTAAACAGATTGCCTCTGTTGGGGATGATCGCACAATTATTTTGTGGGATGTGGAGCGAATTCTCCAACTCGATGAACTCGGTTATGCTTGCGCTCGCGTGCGGGATTATCTGCGGACGAATGCCGAAGAGAAGGAAGAGGACAGACATTTGTGTGATGATTAAATTATGAATTATGAATTATGAATTCATGCATTTATAAAGAGATACAAGTCTCCTTCTAAATGTAGACACCTAAAAGGTTTTAGTGGGGGAGCCTTTCGCCGTATGAATTACAAATTCTTTCATCATTCATAATTTACAATTCATAATTTTGCTAAAAACCACTAATCTGTCCAGCCTGAACGGAGAGAATTTGAGAAGAATTCAGCCACTGAGAATCAAACGCTCCCAAATGAGTTGTGGTGATTAAAGTCTGAAATCGGTCTTGAATCGCATCAAGAAGCTGATTTTGACGGTTGAGGTCGAGTTCTGCTAAAACATCATCGAGCAACAACAGGGGCGGTTCCCCCACCACTTCTTCAATCAACTTCAGTTCTGCCAACTTCAGCGCTAATACCAATGTCCGTTGCTGTCCCTGCGAACCATACGACCTTGCTGGAGTTTGGTTGATGGTAAACTCCACTTCATCCCGGTGAGGGCCAACCAGAGTCGTCCCTTGGCTTTGTTCGGGAATGCGGCGCTGTTGAATTTTGTCTAAAAATGCCTGCTGTACCCCTTCTGGGTCATCGTTCTCCGTCTTAATATTGGGAGCATAGGTGACTTCCAACACTTCCGTCGCCCCACTGATACTCGCGTGCCATGCAGCCGCAAGGGGGGCTAGCCGTTCCAAGACTCTGGCTCGACGCCTTGTGACGCGTGAACCCGTTGTTGCTAATTGAGCATCCCACAGGGCGAGTTCGGTCTGAAAATCTTTGGAGGATTCATCAATTTTACCTTCTGCCGCTAACGAGCGAAATTTTTTGAGCAGGGCGTTACGCTGTCGGAGGACTTGGTTGTATTGCTGCAAAATGTAGGCATAAATGGGTTCTAGCTGAATCAGCAGGGAATCGACCCAATTCCGACGCCGTTCGGGAGCACCCCGCACTAGTTCCAAATCTAAACTGGAGAACTGCACGGCATTGAGAGTGCCTAAAAAGTCCAGTTGGCGACGTAAGGCTTCTCGATTGAGGGAAACGGTACGCCGTCCCTGAGTGCGTAGGATTAAAGCCAATTCGATTGAACCATAGGCCCGTTCCAAGTTAGCGCGAATTTGAGCAACAGGAGTATCTTCCAAAACCAAATCGCGATCGCGTACTGCTCGATGACTCTTGAGCGTCGAGAGCAACTCTACTGCTTCTAGCAGATTCGACTTTCCTTGAGCATTATTGCCCACCAAAATTGTTTTAGGTGCATCGAAATCTACGATGCAATCCTCGTAATTGCGAAACTGTTTAAGCTGTAGCGTTTTCAGATACATTAAATTATGAATTATGAATTATGAATTATGAATTATGAATTTTTTAAAGTTTAGGTTTTAGGAAGAAGGTTTTAATCTCAGCTTCCTTTGAACGTCTCCTATTTCTGACAAGCTAAACTTTAAATTATGAATTATGAATTTTTAAAGTTTAGGTTTTAGGAAGAAGATTTCAATCTCAGCTTCCCTTGAACGTCTCCTATATCTAACAAGCCCAACTTTATAGGCAGTCTCTAATTCAGTCTTGAATTATAACTTTTTCATCATTCATAATTCACAATTCACAATTTTGTTAAGAGCGCCGAGAAAAGTAAAAGCGGAAAAAGAGTTTTTCCAACTCAACCCATACAAACAGTAACGAACTGAAACCGATGCAAATGGCAAGTTCTGTAAGGGTTAGGTAGTTAGTCCCGAAGAAACTTTGTAGAGGTGGAACATAGACGATCGCGAGTTGTAGTGCTGTCGTAACCACCACCGCCCAAAGTAAGTAGGGGTTGGAGAAAGGATTGATCTGCGCGACTAGCCGAGTGTTAGAGCGAACGGCTAAGGCATGACCCATTTGGGCAATACACAGGGTGGTAAAGACCATGGTTTTCCAGGTTTCTGGATTTCCCGGATAACCCGGTGCATGAGTATAGTTGTAAGCCCATACCATTAAAGCAATGCTAATAATCGCAAAAACAATACCAATGCGAATCATATAAGACCCCAAACCCCTGGCAAAAATACTCTCATTGGGACTAAAAGGGGGACGTTTCATCACATCGGGTTCCGCCGGTTCGACAGCAAGGGCGAGGGCGGGTAACCCATCCGTGACGAGATTCATCCACAAAATTTGCAGGGGTGTAAGCGGAACGCCTCCGGTGGCAAGCAGTAAGGGGGAAGCAGCAATGGTCAAAACTTCACCAATGTTGCTGCCCAAGATGTATTTAATAAATCGGCGAATATTGGTATAGACAACTCGTCCTTCCTCTGTAGCGGAGACAATGGTGGTGAAGTTGTCATCAAGAAGGATCATATCGCTGGCTTCTTTACTGACATCCGTGCCTGTAATTCCCATGGCAATGCCAATGTCTGCCTGCTTCAAGGCCGGGGCATCGTTGACTCCGTCGCCTGTCATCGCTGTAAATTTGCCCCGACGCTGGAGAGCTTGGACAATCCGGAGTTTGTGTTCTGGGGAGACACGGGCATAGATACTGACATGATCGACTTCTTGTTCGAGTTCTTCTTGGCTGAGTCGCTGCAACTCTTGGCCGCCAAGGACGCGAGAGCCTTCTTCGGCAATGCCCAAATGGGAAGCGATCGCTCGTGCCGTCAACTGATGGTCGCCCGTAATCATAATCGGTCGAATCCCCGCATCCCGACACCGCGCCACCGCCTCTCGTACTTCAGGACGTGGAGCATCCAGCATTCCCACTAACCCTAGCCAAATTAGCTCCTGCTCGCTCGTTTCCTCCTCTGCTTCTACTGGCGCTCCCGCCAACGGTTTGTAGGCAAATCCCAGCACTCGCAATCCTGCTGCCGCCATTTGGTCATTTTGCTCCAAGATTTGCTGACGCTGGGTATCTCTAAGTGCCTCAGCCTTATCACCTTGCTGATAGGTGGTACAACGCTCCAAAATCAGTTCTGGCGACCCTTTAGTAAACATTAAAAAAGGCAACCCTTGAGCTTGGAGGGCAACATTTTGGGTTTTCCCTTCACAGATGACGCTCATCCGCTTGCGTTCTGAGGAAAAAGGAAACTCCCCAACTCGTTTGAGTTGACGGCTTAATGCTTCTTTTTGCAAGCCACCTTTTCCTGCGAGTGAGAGTAAAGCCCCTTCTGTTGGGTCACCTAAAATCACCCACTCGTTCACCGAATTTGATGGTGTTCTTCCTTTATCTTTCTGCTGATTTGGGGGAGCTTCCTGCTGCAACAGAGCATCATTGCAAAGTACACAAGCAATCAACAAAGTTTGCAGCTCTGGATACTGTTCAGGTTGAACGGACTGATGGTCGATTTTAAACTCACCTTCAGGGGCGTAACCCTCACCTGTCACATTGAACCCTCTAGTGGTGGTGGCAACTTGCTGTACCACCATTTTGTTTTGTGTCAGCGTGCCGGTTTTATCGGAGCAAATGGTGGTGACGCTCCCTAGCGTTTCCACGGCAGGCAGTTTACGAATCAGAGCATGGCGGCGTACCATACGCTGCGTTCCCAATGCCAGGGTTACAGTAATGACTGCGGGTAAGCCTTCTGGGACAACTGCCACGGCCATTGAGAGCGAAACTTCCACCAGTTCTTGCAACAGACCCCAATCAAATTGACCCGTGCTTAAGAGGCGCTCAGCCATGCCACCCACAATGACTAGCACCACCAGCACCAATGAGCCTGTAACTAAAACGTTACCCAGTTGAGTCATCCGCTGTTGCAACGGTGTCGGTTCACTTTCCACCGCTTGCAGCATCTCGGCAATTTTGCCCAGTTCTGTCCGCATTCCGGTATGAGTGACGACGGCGATCCCCCGTCCGTGTACGACTTCAGTACCCTGGAATACCAGATTAATGCGATCGCCTAATGGGGTGTCTTCGGATAGGTGAATATCCACCTGCTTATTGACGGCCTGAGCTTCACCTGTTAGTGCTGCTTCCCGGACTTGGAGATTGGAGGCCTCCACCAGACGCGCATCGGCTGCTACCTGAACCCCTGCTTCTAGGAGCATGATGTCTCCTGGCACCAGATGTTTGGCTTCGACCTCAAGCGCCCTGCCATCCCGAATCACTCTCACTTTCGGAGAAGAAAGGCGCTTGAGGGCAGCCAGTGCTTTCTCTGCACGGCTTTCCTGAAGGTATCCCAAGACACCATTGAGAATCACGATCGCCATAATCGCGATCGTATCTTTGAAGGGAACGCCCTCAGCTTTCCCTTGTTTCAACGCTATCAAGTCTAAAACACCTGAGATAATCGCTACCACAATCAGCATCACCAGCATGATGTTTTTGAACTGATCGAGGAGGATTTCCCAGGAACTTCGACCGGCGTTTTCCTCTAGCTCATTGGAACCATATTGCTGCAACCGCTCTTCAACTTGTTGGCCAGTCAGACCCACTTGTGCATCACTGCTCAATTCTAAAAGGGTCTTCTCAACGTCTAAAGTATGCCAAGTTTGGGCTAGAGCGGGCGAAGAATTTGAAGGACTAGATGGCGTCACGAGGAATGTTTGCTTGAACACGATATGCCCTCAATCATAGTCTTAAAGACCATGAAGGAGAAGGAATGCGAGTGAGCCGCACTCAAGAATTTTGATACCAAGTAGCTCTCAGCCGTCAGTTACTTGCTCATACTAAGAACACTTTTAATGCAACTTAGTATCTTATCTATGCTTACCTCTGGTCGTTGAGAGGCAAGAGGGCTAGAAAGCCATCAGACTACCTTCACTAGAGAGATGAAGAAATGGAAAGATTTGTGACATTATTTTCCTTTTTCTCTCATCTTTTTCCCCTTGCCCCTTTTCCCCAAAGGGGGCAGTTTAGAACAGATAGCGAACACTAAAGTAGAAACCTTCATCCTGAGCATTCGTGCCCTTATCGTCGATATCAATCAGGGGATAACCATAGTCTAGCCGCATACTCAGCCCTGGCTGTATTTCCCAAATGAGTCCCAAACCTATACCCGCTAAAAACCGCTGTGAGGGTAAAAACTCATTATTCGGGTTATCTGACTTATTCCAAACTACACCGGCATCGAAAAAGGGAGCCAGTTGAAAGGTGGAAGCCCCAGCTTCGTTACGCTGTAACGTAATACGGTCTTCGATGGAGAACCGCACGCCATTATCAGCCGACCGAATGTTTTGCCGATAACCCCGTAAGGATTGACCGCCGCCAATTACAAATTGTTGGGAGGGCAATAAGCTATTTGGGGTCAATTGAATGTCAGCTCCTACGATTAAGAAGTTATCCTCATTGAGAATTTGCACACGCTGGATCTGGCCGAGCCAACTGACAAAGCGCCCATCAGGGATGGGTTCGGGATTGGTCGTGGCCCCAAACACATCGATGCCGAAGCTAAAAAGCGATCGCACAGACCAAGCCCCTTTCACATCGCGACGCAAGTAATCTTGTCCGAACTTAATCACCCTAGTGCTGCTGCTACCATCTGCCTCTGGGCCAATACCAAACTGTTGGGGTATATCATTAAAGATAAAGGTCTGACCTTCCTGATAGGTAAAGCCAAGAGATAAGGCAAATTCTTCCCTGGGTGAACGGATGAACGGTTGCCGATAACTAATTTCATACAGCTGAGATTCCCCTTCAATGCCCAAGGCGCTCAGTGGCCGTTGAGTAATGTTATTGCGATTAGGAGCAGCTCTCAATTGCAGAGTGCCGTTCATGGCGTTGAGAGGTATGCGATAGCTAAAGTCAAACGTGTCTGCACCACTGGTTGTGGTGTGGTAGTAGGCGGCAGCAATTTCATCCCCATTGCCCGTAAGATTGCGATAGAGCAAGTTAAGCCCCAATCGTTCGGAACCCACACTAGGCGGTGAGTAGTTGTCAACGCTGACACTACCTTCAAACGGGTCGGCTTCGACGACGCGAACAATGAGAATGCTCTGGCCCACGCCACTTCCTGCCCGCAGGCTAGCTTCTACATTTTCAAATAAAGGGTCAGCGCGTAGCAACCGCAGTTGGTCTTCCAGCTTACCTGTATTGAGCGGTTTCCCAGCACCAAGCTGCACCCGGTTGCGAACATAACTGGGTTTCAACCGTCGCGTTCCCTCGATTTTAATCTCTTGCAGGCTGCCCTCGATCACGCGGATTTCCACGACACCTTCAGGAGAAATCTCCTGATCTACCAGAATCGCTCGAGAGGTGATATAACCCCGATCCAGGTACAACTGAGTAATTTTATCGGCGGCTTCTCTGAGTTGTTCTAAGGTGAGGGCGCGTCCTTCATAAGGCTGCACAAGGGGATTAAGCTGCTCTGGGCCAAAAACAGTACTGCCCGTTACTTTGATGCTCTGGACTTGAATCGTCTGTTGATCAGAAGAGGGTTGAGCTGGTGCCTCGTTTGGGCTGGATTCAGGCTCTGGCGTGGGAGAGGGTTGAACGGTTGGCTCCTTTTCCGGTGGGATTGGTGTTGGAGTTGGAGGCGGTTGCAAAAAGCGATCTTCGTTCGGGTTGGGCCGTACATTCTGTGCTTGCAAGAATCGCTTGGGTGTGGAGTTCCTAGTCCCAACACTCGCAAGTTTCGAGGAGGAAGGCGATTTGGTGGAAACCCCTTCCTCAATAATCAGGATCGAATCTTGATTAATCGTTCCTGCCGGCTTCAAAAGCAGCGATGCCTCTTTACCAACAGAATTCGGCTGTGGAATCTTTCCGAGTTCATCCCCAGGTTCGTTTTGTTGTGACAATTCAAGAGCAGGGAATACAGGGGTAGCAAAGGATAAATTCTCCTCGTGCTTCTCCTTGCTGTCTTCTCCCTCGGCTCCCTTCCCTGCGTTCAAGGGTAATGAATTTTGGGCGTGCAACTCAGTCCTAGGAGTAGATTTCCCCGTTCCCCTGTCTGCCAGGCAAGACAAGGAGTCTTGTTCGAGTGTTTGCAAATCTTTGAGGGGGAACAGCGAATCCGACGATTCCTGTATGTTTGTGATGAGACTAACATCAAAGGCTTTATCTTTCTTATTTTCCCCTAGAGTTCCTAATGAAGAGAACAGGGGTTCTGTAGAGAAGCCTTCTTTCAAGGTGTCAGAGGGGGCGTTCTCGAAGGGGAGAGCGGGGATTTTTAAAGAATCTCGCTCTAAGCATCC
>JBFLZA010000132.1:0-15726 GCA_040756535.1 Cyanobacteriota bacterium | reverse complement strand
GCGACTCTACTCAAGCTCCATCTCATCCTTCCGTTCCCCAATATCACTAAAAAGATGACGACGAGACGGATACTTCGGAGGGCAAGAAGAGGTCGCAGAATCAACCGCAAACTCCCTTATGAACAACGGTGTCATCGCGCCAAACGGTTTGACAACAGAGTCCAAAAGAAGCTACCTCCGTCAGTCAGAACTAACCGCCAACTAGAGCTGAGAGTTGTCAAGGAAATAACGCGATTATTCCCGATCTCTAACATCGTTTACGAATACATCAAAGCTCGTGGAGACAAGAGCTTCAGTCCTGCAATGGTAGGTCAAAAAGTCATGTTGGAGTGGCTGGAGAAGCTTGCGTCAACAGCTACTCAGTACGGCTGGCAAACCTCCAATCTCAGGCAGTGGTTAAAGCTTTCCAAGGATAAATCCGACAAGTCAAAAGCTGTGGAAGAAACTCACAGCAATGATGGTGTGGCACTAGCTGCCAGTCATTTCATTAAGTGGAAAGAATGGCAATCGAGTAATGCCAGAGGTGGTAACTGGGAGGGTGAAGTTGTTGTTACATCAGCCCCCTTCAAGGTGATAGCCAAACCCAGTATTTATAGGCGTCAGCTCCACTTTGAAAACCCCGATAGCCACAAGCCCAATCCTAACCAATACCGTAAGCGCAAGGGTGGAACCATAACACCGTTTGGTTTCCGGTCAGGTGATTTTGTTCAAGCCGAAAAAGCTTCCTTCGTCTACAGAGGTTGGATTGGGGGTTACACCGAAACCGAAAAAACCAAGAAGGTATCAGTCTATGACATCAACTGGAAAAGAATCGGGCAATTTAGCCCCAATAAAGTCAAATTGCTCAAACGTTCAGGCAAGTTATGCGTGGCTTAGGGAAGAGGTGTTGGATGCCTCCATTCTTCCGGCATCCCGCTATCCCTCCCCAGGTTGCTAGTCTTCGACTCGCTTCGCTAACGCAGAACCTTGGGACTCCCGCGAACACGTTGAGACAAATTGTTAATTTTTATATTCAGGTCTGCTGAGGGCAGTCATGATAGCTATGAATTTAGAGACGCAAGAGATTAATTTAACCAGCTTAAAACAGCCGCCGATCCATGTCTTAACTCAAATTCAGCCGTATGGAGTTTTACTGGTCTTGCAAGAACCGGAATTAACTATTTTGCAAGCCAGTAGAAATACCTCTACCCTTTTTGGCATGGCGTCTGAACAGATTTTGGGCAAGAAACTGGATGATATTCTCGATGCTTTTCAGGTAGATCGGTTTAGAGCCGGACTGTCTCATGAAAATCTAGATCTCATTAACCCTACCAAAGTCTGGGTTAGGAGAAAAGGAGATGATTACTTAGTTTTCGATGCAATCTTTCATCGCAGTGCCGATGGATTTTTAGTGCTGGAATTAGAACCGGCACTAACGCATGAAAATATTCCATTTTTGAGTTTTTATCATCTGGCTAGAGCATCGATTAACCAGATTGAAGCAACCTCCAACCTCCAGGATTTCTGTCAAATTATTGTCCGAGAAGTCCGTAAGGTCACGGGATTCGATCGCGTCATGCTTTACAAATTTGACGAAGATGGGCATGGCGAAGTCGTTGCCGAAGAGAAACTGGACGAGATGGAGCCTTATCTGGGGTTACACTATCCGGAGTCCGACATCCCCCAACCCGCTAGAAAACTGTTTCTCTCCAATTGGATACGAGTCATCCCAGACTCTCACGCCGAGCCAGTTGAGCTTTATCCAAGCAACAACCCAGTTACCAATCACCCCATTGACCTGACCCTTTCTATCCTTCGTAGCGCTTACTCCTGTCACCTTGAGTACCTACACAACATGGGGGTTGGGGCGTCACTGACCATTTCCTTGATGAAAGACCAGAAGCTCTGGGGACTAATTGCTTGTCACCATCGGACACCCAAGCAGGTTCCTTATGAATTGCGGAAAGCTTGCGAATTCCTGGGACGGGTAATCTTTGCAGAAATTTCTACCCGCGAGGAAGCAGCAGATTATGGCTATCGGATGAAACTAGCGAATGTCCAATCGGCGCTGATCGATTACATGTCGCGGGACAACAACTTCGTTGATGGACTGGTTCAGCATGAGCCAAACCTACTGGAGTTGGCGAATGCAACGGGGGCTGCCGTTTGTTTCGGGGGTCGCTGGACAATGAGCGGTCGGACACCACCGGAAGAGGAACTCAATTACCTTGTGCAATGGCTGGCGAAAACAGTGGATGAAGAGGTTTTCTACACCGATTCTCTGCCACTGATTTACTCAGATGCTGAGCGGTTCAAGGATGTCGCGAGCGGTTTGTTGGCAATCCCTATCTCCAAGCGGAGTTATGTGTTGTGGTTCCGTCCGGAAGTGCTGCAAACGGTTAACTGGGGTGGCAACCCAAATCATGCCTACGAACTCAATCAGTCTGGCAGCGAGCCCCGTCTATGTCCCCGTAAGTCCTTTGACTTATGGAAGGAAACGGTGCGCCTAAAGTCCCTACCCTGGAAACAGGTGGAAGTGAATGCGATACTGGAACTTAAAAAAGCGATCGTCAACATCGTGCTGCGGCAGGCAGAGGAACTCGCTTTACTCGCTCAGGACTTGGAACGCTCCAACGCGGAACTGAAGAAGTTTGCCTACGTGGCATCCCATGATCTGCAAGAGCCACTGAACCAAGTGGCGAACTACGTGCAATTGCTGGAGATGCGCTATCACGACCAACTCGACCAAGATGCCACAGAGTTCATCGACTTTGCGGTCGAGGGCGTCAGCCTGATGCAGACCCTCATTGATGACGTGCTGGCGTACTCCAAGGTGGATCTCAAAGGGATTGAGAGGGAGTTGACGGAAGTTGAGACAGCCTTGAACCGGGGACTGAGTAATCTGCGGGGACGGATTGCCGAGACTGATGCCGTGCTTACCTTCGATCCCATGCCAACCCTGGTGGCGGACGGTACCCAACTCATGCAACTGTTCCAGAACCTGATTGGGAACGCCATTAAGTTCCAGAAGAAGGACGAACCCCCTCGGATTCATGTGGGCGTACAGCGGCAGGAGGATGCTTGGCTATTCTCGGTTAAAGACAACGGAATTGGCATCGACCCACAGTTTGCCGATCGCATCTTTGTCATCTTTCAACGCCTGCATACCCGCGACGAGTATCCTGGCTCCGGCATGGGACTTGCCATCTGCAAGAAAATCGTTGAGTGCCACCGGGGTCAAATCTGGGTAGAATCTGAACTGGGTAAAGGGGCAACCTTTTATTTCACCATTCCTGTAGGAGGACGCGATCGCAATCATGTCAGCGGACGCAAAAAACAAAATTATCTTTTTGATCGAAGATAACCGGGGCGACATCCGGCTGATCCAAGAAGCACTGAAAAGCACTGCGGTTCAGTGTGAGGTGGTGGTGGCGCGGGATGGTATGGAAGCGATGGCTTATCTCCGGCAAGATGGGGAATATGCGGATGCCGTCCGTCCGGATCTCATCTTGCTGGATCTCAATCTGCCGAAGAAAGACGGGCGGGAGGTGCTGGCAGAAATCAAAGCTGACCCCTCCCTTAAGCACATTCCCGTTATTGTCCTGACCACTTCCCGTAACGAAGAGGACATCTTCAAGAGCTACGACTTGTACGTAAACTGCTACATCTCAAAATCACGTAATCTCAGTCAGTTGTTCAAAATTGTCCGGGGGATTGAGGAATTTTGGTTGGACACCGCAACACTGCCAACGGAAAGCAGGTAGCCAGCCCTGTGGTCAGTATCCTACTGATTGAGGACAACCTGGCAGAAGCCCGCTTACTCCAGGAAGTTCTCAAAGGTACGATTGTGAACCGCTTTAAGCTGGCACATGTCAAACGATTGGGGGAAGCGATTTCCCTTCTGGAAGGTTGCGCGAACGAGCAGCTCACAACGGATAAGTTTGATGTGATTCTGCTCGATCTCACTCTACCGGACAGTTATGGGTTAGCCTCCTTGGACTCCCTGCTCCAGCACGCCCCGACGCTGCCCATTGTTGTACTGACTAATACGAATGATGATGAACTGGCAGTAGAAGCCATCCGGCACGGTGCTCAGGATTACTTGGTCAAGCGACAGATGCACCAGGACATTCTAGTGCGTTCTCTGCGCTATGCGATCGAGCGCAAACAGGCAGCTGAAGCCCTGCGAGAAGCCAACGAAATTCTGGAACTGCGAGTACAAGAGCGTACTGCTGAACTAGAGACTGCCAATCAATTGTTGAAACAGGAAATTGAACGGTGTCAGAAAATCCAAGAAAGGCTAGAACTCGCTCAAAAGGCTGGCAAGATTGGCACCTTTGAATGGAATATTCAATCCGATGAAATAACTTGGACTGCCGAAGTGGAAGCCCTGTATGGACGAACTCCGGGGAGTTTTGACGGGAGATATAATGCCTGGATTCAAACCCTGCATCCAGAAGATCGCCGCAAAACCGAACAGGAACTTTGGCAGGCAGTAAAGGTCGGACAGGGACTTGATACCGAGTTCCGCATTATTTGTCCGAATGGAGAAATTCACTGGATTGCCGTCAAGAGCAGCCTTTTCCACGACTCTGTGGGAAAACCACTGCGGATGATTGGCATCCATATGGACATCACAGAGAAAAAACAGCTCGAAGCACAATTCCTGCGGGCACAACGTCTGGAAAGTCTGGGAACGCTTGCCAGTGGCATTGCTCACGACCTCAACAATATTCTCACACCGATTCTGGCAGGGGTACAATTATTGCCGCTCAAAGTTCCCCATCTAAACGAGCAGACTCAGCAATTGCTCAAGACGATAGAAAGCAGCGCCAAGAGGGGAGCAGAGCTGATTAAGCAAATTCTCTCATTTGCGCGTGGCGTGGAGGGGCAACGGGTGTGTCTCCAAATTAATCACCTGCTGTTAGAAATTGAAAAAATCATCCAACAAACCCTTCCCAAATCAATTGACATTCACACAGATATTCCCACCGATCTTTTGACGATCTCAGGTGATGCAACCCAATTGCATCAGGTCTTGATGAATCTGTGCGTGAATGCCCGTGATGCCATGCCGCAAGGTGGCACTTTGCAGATTACTGCTGAAAATCTGCTCATTGATGAACAGTATGCCAGGATGCATCTGGAGGCAAGCGTAGGACCTTATGTCGTGGTTACAGTTGCTGACACGGGAACTGGTATTCCACCCGATATTCTTCATCGCATTTTTGACCCCTTCTTTACCACTAAGGAAGTTGGTAAAGGAACTGGATTGGGACTATCTGCTGTCTTAGGGATTGTTAAGAGTCACGGCGGGTTTGTGGATGTACACAGCGAAGTGAGCAAAGGCAGCCAGTTTAAGGTGTTTTTGCCAGCCAACCCGTCAAGAATACCTCAAACCGACGATAAGCTGGAATTGCTGTTTGGTCAGCAGGAATTGATTTTGGTCGTCGATGATGAAGCTGCGATTCGTGAAACCACCAAAACAATACTAGAAGCTTACAATTACCAAGTGTTGACAGCGAGCGATGGGATTGAGGCGATCGCGCTTTTTGCGGAACACACAGATAAAATTCGTGCTGTCTTGATGGACATCATGATGCCCTCAATGGATGGTCTGGTGACAATTCCCCTGCTACGCCGATTCAATCCCAATTTATGTGTGGTAGCAATGAGTGGACTCAACTCTACAGAAGCCGTCGCCCAAATTGAAAGGCTGGGCTTCCAAGGTTTCTTGTCTAAGCCGTTCACGACAAGGGAACTGCTGCAAATACTACACAAAGTTCGGTGTACGCCGTAGTTTTGACCAAAAAAAGGCAGAGGCCACAAGGCAGGAGGCTCCAAGGGATTTTGCCCAGGATAAGTATAGCTTTCGCCGTAAAGGTTAGGACCGATGTAACAGTCCAAATGACCACAAACCCAGTAATTAGTTTTTACCTTTTGCCTTTTGCCTTTTGCCTCTTGCTATACTCAGCAGGCAACTGTTTGTGCCTCCCGTACTTAGTACTGAGGGTGGATGAAGGGAACTGATTTGAGAGTTAAATCTATAAGATAAGCTCCTTCGCTACATCCCTCAAACAGAACCATGCGCGATTTCCCAGCAATCGAGAACAGCACCTACGACCTGATTGTGATCGGGGGAGGCATTAATGGCGCTGGTGTAGCACGAGATGCGGCGTTGCGAGGTCTAACCGTTATTCTTCTGGAGAAGGAGGATTTTGGCAGTGGTACAACGAGTGGATCTACCCGCTTAATACATGGGGGCTTGCGTTATCTGGAGTCGTTTGAATTTTCCCTGGTACGCGAGTCGTTGCAGGAGCGGGAAATTTTGTTGCGGATAGCACCTCACTTAGTACACCCACTACAACTGACCATCCCCATTTACAACTATAATTCTCGCCCCTACTGGCAGATTCAAGCGGGAATGATTCTCTACGACATCTTAAGTTTTAATAAAACTTTGCCCTCTCATCGAATGCTGCCGAACCGGAAGTTTCAGCAGGTATTTCGCCACATCAACTCACAAGGGTTGCAGGGAGGAGCGCAATACTTTGATTGCCAAGTCGAGAATGCTGAACGATTGTGCTGGGAAAATGTCCTTGCAGCTCAAACGGCTGGAGCAACTGTATTGAACTATGTCACTGTGACCCAATTGCACCAGCAAGAGCATCGAATTACCCACCTTACTTGTAAAGACAATTTAACGGGTGAAGTGTTTACTGTCAGAGGGAGCAAAGCTGCTATTGTTGTGAACACGTCGGGGCCGTGGGTGGATAAGATTTGCGATCGCACCGTGACAGACACCCATCCCTCCCCCATCAGCACTAAACCTAAAATCGGTGGCACAAAGGGCAGTCACATTATGGTTGACCCCTTCCCTGGCGCACCTAAGACGGCTTTGTATGTGGAAGCTAAGGCTGACAATCGTCCCTTCTTCATTGTCCCCTGGCTAGGACTGTACCTCATTGGTACAACTGACATCCGTTATAACGGAAACCTTGATCGCGTTAAGGCAGATAATGAGGAAATTGATTACTTACTCGCTGAAACGAATCGCATTATCCCAACTGCCAATCTATCTCGCTCAGATGTTAAGTTCACCTACTCCGGTGTGCGTCCCCTGCCTTATAGCGATGAAAGCAAAAAAGCAGGAAGCATTACCCGTCGGCATATTCTCTATGACCACACAAAGGAAGGAGTGGAAAACTTAATTTCCTTAATTGGCGGCAAACTTACTACCTACCGCCAAGTGGGTGAAGAGATAGTCAATGCAGTTTACCGCAAACTCGGTCGTTCGGCACCGCCTTGCCCGACTAAAGACCAGCCACTACCCGGAGCGATTTTACCGAGCGACCCTCGTATTGTTCAAGCTGTCGAAGATTATCCTCAAATCAACTCAACGACCATTCACCATCTATTTCAGCTGTATGGTGCTCGTGCTCCGGAAGTGTTGGCACTCACCAAGGCACACTCGGAACTCCAAGAAGCGATCGCTCCTAATCTACCGGATATTAAAGCCCAAATTGTCTACGCTATCCAAGTCGAGTGCGCCCATACCTTAGAAGATATCGCTCTTCGTCGCACAACCCTGGCAATGCACACGAACTATGGATTAGATATTTTGCCAGTGCTGACAGAAACCCTAATCCGATACTGCGGCTGGAATAGCGTGCAATGTGATAGCCAAATTCAACATTATCGAGATTACATTCAAGCCAAGTGTATGCCTGATTACCTCTATACCACAACTGCGCCAGAATTGCAAGTAGTGCGCGATCGCTAATTAAGGCACCTTGTCTTGTTTACCATTACCTTTAGCTAGGGCTTGCTGCAAAAAGCGGAAACCATGATTTATCAATGCTTTGAGCGGCATTGACAGTTGTTCAACTTCCAGGAAATCTAGTAAAATCCGACAAAATCCTGGTACCACAAGCAGGGAAAATGTTATTCAAAATTAAATAACTAATTAATCCATCGGTTGTTTTTCGCCGACTTATTCAGCAAACCCTACTTAGAGGTTTATCTTTTGGCATTGTTAGCGCGATGAAGATGTTAGGAGAGTAGACCCTACCGTTTGCTCATAGTGGCGGGGAAAGGGAAATACTTGAAACCACTTTCTGTCGAATGAGCTAGACAAGATAAAAGATGCTTACCTTGCTTTGACCTCATGCCAGAAATTTTTAAAACCCTTTTGAGTGCAGTCGGGTTCATTCCTCACGGACACTGCTACCTCTGGAAACCAGGGTTAGTTTGGCTCCATGTCGTAAGTGATTCTCTGATTGCGCTAGCCTATTATTCAATTCCATTGATGCTGGTCTATTTCGTTCGCTCTAGACGAGATGTACCCTTTGATTGGATTTTTCTGCTGTTCGGCACTTTCATTATTGCCTGTGGCACGACTCATGTGATGGAAGTATGGACACTCTGGCACCCTACTTACTGGCTATCTGGGTTCATTAAGGCGATTACTGCCTTTGCCTCTCTAGGGACAGCGGTGCTACTAGCACCATTAATTCCTTTAGCACTAGCTCTCCCAAGCCCAGCACAACTGGAGGCGACAGCTCTTTCGCTAAAAAACGAAATTATTGAGCGAAAGAAAGCAGAGGAAGCGCTACAACGAGTAAATGAACAGCTAGAAGATAGAGTCGCACAACGAACCGCCTCCTTAGCTTTAACTAACTCCTCCCTGCAAGCTGAAATTAGCGATCGCTTCCGGGCAGAGGGGGCCCTACGCAGGAGTGAAGAGCGTCTGCGCCTCGTGTTGCAGAATATGCCCGTAATGCTGGATGCCCTCGATATTGAAGGAAACTTGATTATCTGGAATCAAGAATGCTCGCGGGTGACAGGATATTCGGCGGCACAGATAATTGGCAACCCTACAGCGATGGAATTAGTGTATCCCAATGCTGCCTATCGTCAGCAGATGATGGCCCAATGGGCAGAGCGGGGCAATCGCTACCGCAATTGGGAATGGGACCTTACCTGTAAAGATGGCAGTATCAAGACAATCGCTTGGTCAAATCTCTCCGAGGAGTTTCCAATTCCAGGTTGGGCATCCTGGGGCATTGGCATTGATGTCACTGACCGCAAACGGGCTGAAGAGGCGTTGCGGCAAGCCAATCAGGAATTAGAAAACCGGGTGGCTCAACGCACAGAAGCCTTGAAAGCAAGCGAACACGCCCTTGTCGAAGCCCAACACCTCGCCAATTTGGGCTCTTGGTCGTTTGATGTCCTCACTCAGGAGATTACTTGGTCTGATGAAGTCTTCCGAATTTTCGGACTTGACCCCACCCAACCCGCACTAACCTACGAGCAGCATTTAGAGATAATCCATCCAGACGACTTAGAAGTGTTCCAGCGTAACGCTGAACTAGCCATCACTCAAGGCAGAGCCTACGAGCAGGAAATTCGGATTTTTCGACCGGATAGCGCAGCGGGAGCGACACCAGGAGCGTCTCGCTCCATGCGGTACACCTTGGGCAGGGGACGGGCTGTGTTCAATGAACAGGGACAGGTAGTTAAGCTGTTTGGCACCGTGCAGGACATTAGCGATCGCAAACAGGCTGAGGTTGCCCTACAACAGGCGAAAGTTGCCGCAGAAGCTGCCAACCAAGCCAAAAGCATCTTCTTAGCGAATATGAGTCACGAACTGCGTACCCCCCTCAACGCCATTCTTGGCTTTTCCCAATTGATGAATCGCGATACTAACCTAAGTCCAGAACAACAGGAAAATCTCCGCCTGATCACGCGCAGCGGCGAACACTTACTTACCTTAATCAACCAAGTCTTAGATTTAGCCAAAATTGAGGCAGGACGCACTACCCTCAACGAAACTGCCTTCGACTTAATTCGCCTGCTTGACGACTTGGAAGATATGTTCCAACTCAAGGCACAAGAGAAGGGATTGCACTTGATTTGCGATCGCTGCGATAGCGTTCCCCAATACGTGCGTGCAGATGAAGTCAAATTGCGTCAAGTCTTGATGAACCTGCTTTCTAACGCAATTAAGTTTACGCAAGAAGGTGGTGTCTCGTTACGGGTGGCTAGTCATAAGCTAAATCGAGTCAGTTCTCCATCGTCACAAGCCGAACAACCGACAAGCGATCGAGGGCAACTGACACTTTACTTTGAAATTGAAGACACAGGCCCCGGCATTGCGCCTGATGAGTTAGATCAACTCTTTCAAGCGTTTGTGCAAACTCAAACAGGTTCTGAATCACAGCAAGGGACTGGCTTAGGGCTGATTATTAGTCGGCAGTTTGTCAAACTGATGGGCGGTGAAATAACTGTCAGCAGCGCAGTGGGGCGCGGCACCATCTTCAAGTTTGATATTCATCTTAAGGTAGCGGATGCTACCGCCATTAAAACCAAGCCGCCGATGCGCCGAGTTATTGCTCTACAACCCAACCAACCCAGCTATCGCATCCTGATTGTGGACGATCGCTCGGATAACCGCCAACTGCTCATCAAACTGCTCAATCCCCTTGGCTTTGAAATCCAAGAAGCAACCAACGGCATTGAAGCGATTGAAGTTTGGTCGAATTGGGAACCGCACTTAATCTTTATGGATATGCGGATGCCAGTGATGGATGGCTACGAGGCAACAAAACGAATTAAAGCCACAACCCAAGGTCACGCTACAGCAATTGTGGCTCTGAGTGCCAGTAACTTCGAGGAAACACGAGCTGTTGTCCTTTCTGTCGGTTGCGACGACTTTATTCACAAACCTTTCCGAGAGGCAGACATCTTTGACGCCCTGCACAAACATATCGGAGTGCGCTACGTTTACGATGAACCCCCTAGGGAAGCAAATTCAACCCCAACTCAGTCTCTGACTCCAGAGGCTATAGCTACCTTACCTGCCGATTGGTTGGCGTCCTTACAAAAAGCGGCAATTGAGGGCGATTTAGATTTAATACTTATCCAAATTGAACAAATCCGCTCTCAAAATGACGCTTTAGCCAATGCTCTAGCTTCTTTAGCTAAAAAGTTTCAGTTTAAGCAACTACTAACCCTAATCCAACCAAACATGAATTAGATATGAGCCAAGAGCCATATACCCCATCAAAAGAAAGTATCTTAATTGTTGATGATACTCCGGCTAATTTGCAACTTTTAGCTCAGATGTTATCTGAGCAAGGCTATAAAGTACGGATGGCACAGGATGGAACAATGGCTCTGATGTCTGTGGAGTCATCTCCGCCTGACCTGATTTTACTGGACATCATGATGCCGGAACTCAACGGCTATGAAGTCTGTTCTAAATTGAAAGCTTCTTGTTTAACCAAGGACATTCCCATTATCTTCATTAGTGCCTTGAATGAAGCGTTTGATAAAGTAAAAGCGTTTGAAGTCGGCGGGGTGGACTACATCACCAAACCTTTTCAAGGGCCAGAGGTTTTGGCTCGTGTCGAACATCAGTTACAGCTCCGCAGGCTTTCTCAGCAATTAAGCGAGCGAAATGCACTTCTGGAGACGGCAAACCTGGCACTGAAAGACGAAATTCAAGAGCGCCAGCAGGTTGAGGAGTTGCTGCGCTCTACGCTTGAGTCTCTAGAAGTCAAAGTTCAGAAACGCACAGCTGAGTTAACTAAAACTAACCAATCCCTACATGCTGAAATCGCTGAGCGAAAACAAGCGGAGTCAGGACTTAGAAAATCCCTCAAAGATTTGTCAGATCTCAAATTTGCTTTAGATGAAGCAGCGATTGTAGCTATTACTGATTTTAAGGGAATCATTACCTATGTGAACGATAAGTTTTGCGAGCTTTCTCAATATTCCAGAGAAGAACTAATTGGGCAAACCCATCGCCTTATTAATTCGGGATATCATCCCCAAGAATTCTTTAAAGACCTTTGGACAACAATTTCAACAGGGAAAGTTTGGAAAGGAGAAATCAAAAACAGAGCCAAGGATGGAACGTATTACTGGGTTGATACTGTTATTGTTCCGTTTCTGGATGACCAGGAAAAACCGTTCCAATATTTAGCTATCCGATTCGACATCACCTCCCGTAAGCGGGTGGAGTCAATGCTTCAACTAACACAATTTTCTGTACAACAGGCATCCGATTCGATTTTTTGGGTTGACTCGGATGCCAAAATCTTAGGTGTTAATCAGGCAGCTTGCCACTTGTTAGGCTATTCGGAAGAAGAATTGCTGTCTCTGACCGTACACGATATCGATCCAAACTACCAGACGGGGAATTGGCCAGCTCACTGGCAAGAACTTAAAGAACACGGGAGCCTGACATTTGAGTCTCGCCACAAGCGGAAGGATGGAACGATCAGACCTATTGAAGTTAATGCCAACTTTTTAAAATTTGAGGGCAAGGAATACAAATTCGCTTTTATACGCGACATCACTGAGCGCAAACTTACCCAACTTAAGCTGATTCATACCGAAAAAATGTCCAGTCTCGGACAACTCATTGCCAGCGTCGCCCACGAAATCAACAACCCTGTCAACTTCATCGGAGCCAACCTCAGTCATGTAGATGACTATACGCAGGATTTGCTGGCTTTAATCGACCTTTATCGGGAAGGTTATGCTCACAATTCTCCTGAAATCCAAGACAAGATAGAAGAGATTGACCTGGATTTTTTAATAGAGGATTTGCCCAAAATTCTGTCCTCGATGAAGATGGGAACTGAGCGCATTTATGAGATTGTGCTGACGTTGCGGAACTTCTCCCGGCTTGATGAAGCACAAATGAAATTCGTCAACATTCATGAGGGAATCGATAGTAGTTTATTGATTTTGCGCGAGCGCCTGAAAGAAAAGCCAGAACATCCAGCTATTTCTATTATTAAGGAATATGGCTCTTTACCTTTAGTTGAATGTTATGCCGGACAGCTAAACCAGGTGTTTATGAACATCTTGAGCAATGCGATTGATGCCCTGCGTCAGCCCGAATCGGATGGTTCACCAGAAGGGATTGAAAACCCTCTTCCTACTATTACAATTCATACTGAAGTTAAGGACAATAATTGGGTGACAATCAGTATTCGAGATAATGGACGAGGGATGACTGAATCTGTATTGGCACGACTGTTTGACCCCTTCTTTACAACAAAAGAAGTGGGGAAGGGTACAGGCTTGGGATTATCCATCAGTTATCAAATCGTCGTAGAAAAGCACGGTGGGAAGCTGCAATGTATCTCAGCGCCTGAGCAAGGGGCAAAGTTTATTATTGAGATTCCCATCAGGCAAAGTAGTCAGTCTTAACGGGATTGAGTAATCTCTTTATTTAAAGGTAACATCACAGGAAACGTTATCCCTTCTTCAAGAAGACTTTAAGCAATTATTACCTAATTCAACTACAACCGAATCAGATATGAGCCAAGAGCCACATACCCCATCAAAAGAGAGCATTTTAATAGTTGATGATACTCCGGCTAATTTGCAACTTTTAGCCCAAATGTTATCTGAGCAAGGCTATAAAATCCGGATAGCACAGGATGGAACAATGGCTCTCATGTCTATACAGTCATCACCCCCTGACTTAATTTTGTTGGACATCATGATGCCGGAACTAAATGGCTATGAAGTCTGTTCTAAATTGAAAGCTTCTTCTCAAGCCAAGGACATTCCCATTATCTTCATTAGTGCTTTGAATGAAGTGTTTGATAAGGTAAAAGCGTTTGAAGTAGGCGGGGTGGATTACATCACCAAACCCTTTCAAACGCAAGAGGTTTTGGCTCGTATCGAGCATCAATTGCATATCCGGAGGCTCACTCAGGAACTAAGCGAGCAAAATGCACTCCTGCAACAGGAAGTTCATCGACGCGAGATGGCAGAAGCAGAAGTTCGTCAAGCACTCTCTAAGGAACAAGAGCTCAACCAACTCAAATCCTACTTTGTCTCTATGGTGTCTCACGAGTTCCGTAATCCCCTAACCACAATCTTAGGTTTTGCTGAATTAATAAGAGATTTCGATCAACAATTAACTTCTGAGAAAAGACAGGAATACCTTCGTCAAATTCAAGAATCTACTCGACGGATGACCGTGCTGTTAAATGATGTGCTGAGTATTGGACAGGCAGAAGCGGGGAAACTAGAATTCAACCCCGAACCTTTAGATGTCGAAGAATTCTGCGGCGATTTAGTGGAAGAAATGAAACTGGCTAATAGTACCCAACATAGAATCGTCTTTTCCAGTCCGAATCAATCGACCAAGGCTTGCATGGATAAAAACTTGCTGCGGCAAATTCTGACGAATTTGCTTTCAAATGCAATTAAGTATTCACCAAAAGGCAGCACTGTCACGTTTGACTTGCTTTGTCAGGATGACTTGGCAATCTTCCACATTAAAGATCAGGGAATTGGAATTTCTCCAGAAGACCAACAACGACTGTTTGAATCGTTCCATCGAGGGAGTAATGTTGGCAAAATCTCCGGAACAGGATTAGGGTTAACCATTGTCAAAAAAGCCGTGGATTTACACGGCGGTCAGATTGGGGTGAACAGTGAGCTTGGGGTGGGAACAACCTTTAGCGTTGCAATTCCCTTAAATAGGGTTTGCTGAATAAGTCGGCGAAAAACAACCGATGGATTAATTAGTTATTTAATCTTTGAATAATAATGAGCTTTTGTTGTTGATAATTCCCGCAAGCATAAGCCGAATTAATAGCTACTCCATCCACAGACAGAGACAGCAGCAATCTAGAAAGTTTCAGCCTATACCAAAAAAGTTTAAATCACTGCCTATTCTGCAATATGATTCTTTGTTCATACACAGCAGATAGCCTATACATCACAATCGCTATCTAGCGAACTAGCGAATTTGTACTTTTCTTACTAACGGCACTTAGCAGAAGTGGGTAAAGAATTATAACGTTGAAACAAGCGATCGCTAGTGATGGTTGATTGAGCTAAGTAAGAATCAAAAATCTTCATCGGGCAGTAGCTTAGCAATTACTTTTGCGCTTTCTCAGGTTTCCAAGGTAGTAAATAGAGAAAATGATTCGGCTCCTTGTCAATTTTTTAGAATTTGTTTTGAAGAGTTTTTACCGAGACCGTTGGTACGCACGATTTTATGTGCTGGAGACGATCGCTCGCGTTCCTTACTTTGCCTATGTGTCAGTTCTGCACCTTTATGAAAGTCTCGGTTATTGGGATAAATCTGACTGGTTGAAAGTTCATTTTGCTGAATCCTGGAATGAGTTACATCATCTCCGCATTGCCGAAGCGCTAGGTGGGGGAGAACGTGGAATTGACCGCTGGATTTCTCGTATTGGTGTCTTGGTTTACTATTGGATTCTTGTCTTTGTCTACATGATTGCTCCCAAGTCGGCTTACTACTTCAATCAATTAGTAGAAGAACGCGCCTACCACACCTACGATACGTTCCTCAATGAATATGAAGATTGGCTAAAAACTCAGCCAGCACCGGAAGTAGCCGTTACTTACTACTGCACGGGCAACCTCTACATGTTTGATGAATTTCAAATCTTCAATTCCCCAACGCCTCGTCGTCCAAAGATTGAAAATCTCTATGACGTATTTCTCTGCATACGCAATGATGAAAAAGAACACATCGAGACAATGAAATTTTGCCAGCAACCAGACGCAGAACAAATCCTCAAGAGTCCCGACAACCCTGAATTAATCGACCAATGCACATCTAATCCGGTGCGATCGCAGTAGTCTGGTAAGAGCTATTAATGAACATCAATAGCGGGTTGAAGAAGAAGTGCGATCGCTCCAACAACGATATAAGCCAAAGACACCCAAAAGAAAATCCTC
>JBFLZA010000131.1:0-15746 GCA_040756535.1 Cyanobacteriota bacterium | reverse complement strand
CAATTCCAGAGTTAGGTAAATGCAGGCGTTTTTGAGCAGCCGCAAGGGAAAACGTGATATCAGCGCCAATAAAGGGGTGCATCGCTTTTTAGTTCGTCGTATAAGCCGCATCCTTTAAAGCTCTCCTAGTACAGGTTGCAGAGACTGTAAGGCTTTGAGGAACTGTTGTTTGTTCTCTAGGGCTTGTAAGCCAGATCCAGTAATTTTGTAGTAGCGTCGGCGTGCGCCAGTTGTTTCTTCTGGCATTTCATCACCCCAACGAGAAGTCACAAATCCACGCTTTTCTAGTTTTCGCAATGTCGGGTAGAGAGAACTGAAGCCAATGGTTCGTTCACCCTGACTTGCTTGTGAAATTGCGTTCATGATCTCTAACCCATACCGCTCTCGGAACATCAGGGCATTAAGGATTGCTTCCTCAATCAAGGTTAGATCCAACGTGTCGTCTTTGTTTCGAGTTGACATAACATCCTCACCTATATCTATATATCAATAATATATTCAAATATTGAATATACATCAAAAAAAAGATGGAAGCCACTCATGACCAATGACCAAAGATGATCGTTTATCAGCTAAGAACTTCCCCCGCTCCCTAGCGAGTTTCTTGAGAGCTTAACGTCCAGCCAAGGTTAACTGCGGCAAGAGTCTTTCCAAAACTTGCTTGAGTACCATTGCCGTCCAGTCCACATCCGCCTCCGTCGTATCTCGTCCCACCGTGAGGCGGATACCCCCCAAAGCCGCTGTATCACTGTATCCCATCGCTTTAAGAATGGGACTAGGGCTGAGTTTGCCGCTATGACAGGCAGAACCGGCACTGATACCAATCCCTGCCAAGTTCAGTTGCCGCACCAGAGTTTTGCCGGTCACAGCTTTACCATCACTCAGAACTGAGAAACTGACATGATGGGGTAAGCGCTGAATGCGGGAACCTGTGGGTATTAAGTTCGGGGTATCACTCAGTAAGTCAAAAAAGCGATCGCGCAACCCAATTAACCGAGGTGTCTCCGTTGCCATTTCCACTGCGGCCAGTTCTGCGGCTACACCGAAACCCGCAATCATCGGTACCGCCTGGGTACCGGAACGCAAGCCCAATTCTTGCCCCCCACCCAACACCAGTGGCACTAACTCCACACCCGAACGGACATAAAGGGCACCAGCGCCTTGAGGGCCATAAATTTTATGGCTCGAAATAGACAGCAAATCTACAGGCAATTGCTGTACATCTATCGGCAGGCGTCCGGCAACCTGTACAGCATCGGTGTGAAATAAAATGCCCCTGTTGCGAGCAATTTGAGCGAGGGCATGAATCGGTTGCAGTGTTCCAACCTCGCTCTGACCGTAAATAATGGAAACCAAAACTGTATTCGGTTGCAGGGCATTTTCCAAATCTTTGGGATTCACTCGTCCCTGGGTATCCACAGACAACCGCGTCACTTGCCAGCCCCACTTTTCCAACAAACGCACGGGTTCTGTTACGGCTGAATGCTCAATAGTGGAAATAATCATATGCTGGGGTGAGCGATACCCTCTAGCCACCCCCATAATTGCCAAATTGTCTGCCTCAGTGCCGCCAGAGGTGAAGATAATAGATTCTGCGGGTGCATTAATTAGCCCAGCCACCTGCATTCTCGCCTGTTCCACCCCTGTTGCCGCACGTTGTCCCCACTCGTGCAAGCTGGAAGGATTGCCCCACTGGTGGGTAAAAACCTCTTGCATGGCAGCAATGACTTCTGGGCGCGATGGAGTTGTAGCGCTATAGTCCAGATAAATTTGCATGATCTTCAGGGAATGGGCTATCTATACTCTCAGGATATAGTCTCTAGACCACTCCTTAAGATTAGTGTTTTTGTGTAAAAATTAGTTTTTTATGTAAATTCAGTGGGGCGTCTGAGGTAAGCTACAACCGGATAGCTAACCGCCTGGTTTATCGACGTTGTAGTCCTCGTGAGATAAAACGGCTTGGGGCACCAACAGGCTACCCTGATCGCGGCAGATCATTCGATAGTTGCGGGTAACAGGAATACTGATAATCCAACGGTTATGACGGAGCCGCTTTCCCCCATATTCTCTATAATTATTGCGAGTTTGCAACCCAGAAATAATCGAACGGGCCTTCACCACGACATGAGCCGGCAGATCTTGTAAATCAATCGGGTCTTCGGCAAAGGTGGATTCCCACTCCTCTTTTTGCTGTCTTTTTTCTTCTCTTATCTTTTGTTCTTGGTCGCATCGGTGGCAGGTTTGACCGTACCCCTTATGACCGCACGGAAAGGTTTTCTTTCTTCTGGACATAAAACGGTGGTAGAGGGTCTTGTCCCACAACCTGAGAGCGGTTGATCGCCCTGTGAGCAATTCCCCAAATAAAACGGTTGACAAATCGGCGAACACGAGTCCGCTTGAACTTTATGTTAGTTCAATAGCGACCAGTTTTTGAGAATTATTTAGGTGAAACTGGGCACATTAATTTCATACAGCTATTGAGTCCTTTCATCAGAAGAACCTTGCATTTACTCTCTCAAACTTACTGGCGTTTTTGGGGCACCTTGCTACTTGTACTAAGCCTTTGGGGTTGCCAACGAGTTGAGTCCAAAATTAGGCGTCCAACGCCCTTATCCCAAGACCTTTTTGTTCAAGCCTACTTTAACCATGCCGAATCAGCGGAATACACAGAGTCATACCGGAAAGTAACACGACCGGGAGATAATTTTGAGCAGCTCATGGTAGAAGCGATCGCATCCGCTCAATCAACCGTAGATGTAGCCGTTCAGGAATTGCGCTTACCGAAAATTGCCCAAGCTTTAGTAGAGCGTCATCAAGCTGGAGTTAAAGTAAGAGTCATTCTGGAAAATAGCTACAACCGTCCTTGGAGTGAGTTTACAGCCGCAGAGGTGGCAAAACTTCCCTCACGAGAACGCGATCGCTACAATGAAGGACTGAAACTGATAGACCGTGACGGGAATAATCAGCTATCTCCAGAAGAAATTAACCAAGGGGATGCGCTTGTGATGTTGCGAAATGCTGGTGTAGCAGTCATTGACGACACGGCTGATGGTTCAGCAGGGAGTGGCTTAATGCATCACAAGTTTGTCGTTGTTGATGGACGCGCCCTGATTGTTACCTCAGCTAATTTTACCAGCAGCGATATTCATGGTGACTTGACAGTAACTACAACTCGTGGTAATTCAAATAACCTACTGAAAATTGAGAGTGCCGAGTTAGCTGACCTCTTTACCCAAGAATTTAACTTGATGTGGGGAGATGGACTTGGGGGAAAGCCTGACAGTCAATTTGGCGTCAAAAAGCCATTGCGATCGCCCCAGCAAGTTACTTTAGGAGAGACTACTGTAACTGTACAGTTTTCTCCAATGTCTCCAACCCAACCTTGGAGTCAGACGAGTAATGGTCTAATTGGCAAAACCCTGAGTACAGCAACCAAAACCGTTAACCTCGCCTTGTTTGTCTTCTCCGAACAACGGCTAGCCAATATTCTAGAAACCCATCATCAACGAGGCATTCAGGTACAAGCGTTAATTGACCCAAGCTTTGCCTATCGTTACTACAGTGAGGGGTTGGATATGCTTGGGGTGGCTTTGGCTAACAAGTGTCAGTACGAAGCGAACAACCATCTTTGGCAAAACCCAATTGCAACGGTTGGCATTCCGCAGTTGCCTAAGGGCGATATCCTACACCATAAATTCGGCATTACGGCAGTTAAAACCGTTTACTTCTCTAGAAGATCTAGATCAGGTGTCAGGAGTTGGAGCGATTTTACTGCAAAAGTTAGATGGACGAGTGAAGTTTTAAATTATGAATTATGAATGCTGAATTATGAATGAAGCATTCACGTTTTTAGAGAAAATTGACAATTCATAATTTTTGGTGAGGTATTGATGTATTGAGTAATTAGCTCAATATCGATATATAGCTTTAAAGTGATATAAATGTAGAGGGGTATCGTCTACCACAGGAGAGTTTATGTTTGAACCGCTTCGAGAGTTTCTCGCGCATCACCCCATCATGTTTCTATTCCTAACCATTGGTTTGGGGTATCTATTGAGCGAAATTCGCATAAAAGGTATCGGCTTGGGCATTGCCTCGGTACTGTTTGTGGGAATAGCACTAGGCGCATGGGGCAAAGATTCATTCAGCCTACCTGATATCATCACCCAACTCGGATTAATCTTGTTTGTTTATACCATCGGGCTCGATGCTGGGCCCGCATTTTTTAGAATCCTCAAGCAAAGAGGATTAGCACTTTCTCTGCTTGCGCTTGTCGCAGTTACTGGTGCAGCCACAATGGCGCAGTTGGCGGTGAAAGTGTTTGGTGTAAATCCTGCGATCGCAGTTGGATTGTTTTGCGGTGGACTGACGAACACACCTGCACTTGCTGCCGCTACTGAAATACTAGGCTCAAAGCCGGAAAGCGCGTTTCTCACTATCGGTTACTCAGTCGCCTATCCCCTTGCAGTAATTCTTCCCATTGCGATCGCAGAACTTGTAGGATTCTTGAAGCATGTGAATATCAAAACAGAAACGAAGCGTGCCGAAAAAGAAACGGGAGAAAATACCGAACCACCCGTGGCACAAAATATTAAAATTACCTCCCCGGAATTAGCTGGAGTGAGACTTCAAGAATCACGGCTATTCAACCTGGGCGTAAAGGTTAGTCGGGTACAGCATGGCGATACAATCAGTGTGGCAACGCCAAACACGTTACTGGAACTGGGTGACATCATTCGCATTGTCGGCACCCAAGAAAACGTTGCTAGAGCAACAGCACTTATCGGCGTAGAAGTCCTGCAGCCTGGCCCTGAATCTCGACGCGACCAAATTAATTACCGCCGGATTCTGCTTACAAACAAAAAACTGGCTGGTCGTAAACTGGGTGAAAGCGGCATTGAGGCAAAGTGGAACGCGGTTGTTACCCGTATCCGTCGTGGCGATATCGATTTTGTACCAACGGATAACACGGTGATCGAACGTGGCGATCGCTTGCGGGTGGTTGCTAAAACAGAAGATATACCCGGTTTAACCAAGTATTTAGGCGATTCGTTGCGAGCGTTGAGTGAAACGGATTATCTTTCGCTTTCACTGGGAATTCTTCTCGGTGTTTTGCTGGGAAGTATCGCCCTTGAACTTCCGGGCAATTTAAAGCTCAGTCTTGGACTTGCAGGCGGTCCATTGCTGGCAGCACTAGTCTTGGGATGGCGCGGCAGAACAGGGCCATTGGTTTGGGATTTACCTGCTGAAACGAGTGCAACCCTGCGGCAGCTTGGATTTGTCCTATTCTTCACCGCCGTTGGTTTAAAGTCTGGATCACACTTTGTAGATGCTGTGATGGATAACGGTCTTGTCCTTCTAATTGTCGGTGCAATGATTACACTTGTTGCAACATTAATTTTGCTCGGTGGTGCGATGCTGGTGTTGCACCTCGATTGGGTAACTGCAACAGGAATTCTTGCAGGTGGGCAAACTCAGCCTGCGATTCTCACCTTCATCGGCAATCTGGCTAAGTCCGAAGCACCTAATGTGGCTTACGTCTCCATTATGCCGACAGCGATGATTGCCAAAATTATCGCGGCACAAGTGCTGCTGTGGTGGTTGGGTGTGTAAGGTGGACAATAGCCACCCTACTTATACCAGAGCGATCGCTCTTTGTTTTTAGGCAGTGAAACTCACCTGAATAATCATATCGTTGTAGTCTCTATCCCCCCCGCCCGGTAAATCCTCAAAACCAAAGATGTTATCCCCCAATAAACGCAAGTGGTCAACACCATCACTATTCGCTCCCAAAAACGGGAAGTAAACGGCTGGGTCATTTGCAGGATTTCCATCCAGAAAAACTTCTGGTCTGCCATTGACGATCAAAAATGGTGCATAGAGGAAGCCTCCCTCTAACTGTGCGCTGAACGTTGCTGTTGATTGGTTAGCGGCCGTAAGGTCTAAGTTTTGTACTCGCTGTTGAATGGCTGCTTCCACATACCCCGCATTACCTGGAAGAACATCAGCCGTGCCATTGCCATCCACATCAATTCCACCATTTTCATCCACGACCCGATAAAAACCACAGAAATTATCTAAAGCCGCTTCCCGGTTCACCACAAACTGAGCTTGTACTGAACCGGTCTGGTTGCGTAAATCAATCAGTTCTTGTTGCGATTCCCCTTGTAATGTTGCACCCACTCTTGGGAGTTCAGCAGTGGGTTGAATCGTCATCACCAAGTCATTGAAGTCTTGGTCACCTCCACCCAACCGATCTTCCCAGCGCTGGACAAAAACTCCATTGCCCTGATCGGATACTCGAAGATGGTCAAACCCATCAGGACTAGCGGAGGCAAAGGAGAAGAATACATTCGCAGAGGTTTGTCCAGCCGCCAAGTCAGCGAGTACTGTATCTGTGGTGCTGTTTTGTACAAAGTAAAATCCTAAGCGAGTGTTAGCTTCAAAGCTGAGTACGCGAGTTTGGTTCGCTACTCCAAAACCATCTGGGTAGTTGGAAAGAGATGAAAAAATTACCCTTCCTTGACTCAAGGCAGCTTGCAGATAGCCCGCTTGACCGGGGGCAATGCCATTGATTGTGCCTTGGTCATCATCGATCGCAAAAACCCCTACTTCATTGACCAAGTCTGCATTGCTTTCATTCAGGGAAAACAAAAGTTGACTTGTCCCTGTAGAACCCCCAACTGTGATGATATCGTTCGGGTTGTCAATCGGGGTGGGTTGATTGGGTTGATTGGGCTGATCGGGTTGATTGGGTTGATTGGGTATAGGGTCAGCAGTTGCCGTCACTGCGATCGCAGCCGTTTCTGTCTCGATACTAAAAGGTGTTGCCCCACCCGTTCCGATGGTCGTAATAGTCGCCGTGCCGCCATTGATGCCGAGGGTTTGATCCCAGGCACGGAAGGTAATGCCTGTGGCTACACTACCGTTAAAGTTAGAGTTGGGAATAAAGCGAATTCTTGTATTAGCATCCGATGCCAGTAATCGCGCCTCGTTGTCTGATGGGGTGCCGAAGGGTGTCCAAGTACCGCCGCCATCAATAGAGAACTGCCAGGTGCCGTTAGTATTGTCTACTGCCGTAACGGCAATGCCTTGCAACGCTCCGGGATCTAAGTCATTAATGGGGTTGCCACCAAATCCACTGGCAAGAATCGCAGAAACCAGAGTACCGGCGTTGTTGGTGTCATTTTGATTAATATCCGTTAGGCCAGGTGTACCCGTATTATTCAGTACAGGTGCTCTATTGGAAATGATTTTCGTTAAAAAGGCATCGCGGTTACCGCCGCCATAAGTGGTTTGGAAAGCACCTGGGGTGGCAAGGTTGGTCGAACTAGTTTGACCCGTGACATAGGCATTCCCCTCACTATCGACAGCGATGTAAAAAGCTTCGTCATAGCCATTCCCACCTAGGTAGGTGTTGTAGAATACTATGCCATTGGGATTAAGCATGGCAGCGAAGGCATCGCGATCGCCACCGCCGTAAGCTTGTAGAGGATTAACTGTTGGATAGTCAGCCGCAGATAAAGTTTCACCGACGACGTAGGCATTCCCTGCACTATCGATGGCAATAGAATCAGTCGAATCACTTTGACTGCCACCGAGGTAGGTACTGTAGACCAAAGCACTCCCAGCAGTATTCAACTTTGCCACAAATGTATCTCGAACCCCTCCAAAGGTGGGCTGTGCAGCATTGACTGTCGTTAGGTTGATAGATTCAGTGTCACCTGCAATGTAGATATTGCCTGCACTATCAAGTCCAATAGCATCGCCTGAATCTAAGCCATTGCCACCAAAGTAGCTACTGTAAAGCAATTGAGCGGCAGGTGTGGCAGCGGCAATATTTAACTTCACCACATATGCATCACGAACACCGCCGAAGTTGGGTTGCAATGCTCCTGCCGTGATGGCAAAGGGGGTAGGTGAGTTAGGAGCTGAATCCACATCCCCGGTAATATAGACGTTGCCTGCGTTGTCTACTTGAATATCATTGCCGGAGTCAAATTGACTGCCACCGAAGTAAGTGCCATAAAGGAGTACACCATCAGCAGAAAGCTGCGTCAAGAAGGCATCGGCATCACCGTTATTATTCGCTTGAAATGCACCAACCGTGGAAAATGCGGCAACACCATTAGAGCGGGTTGCACCCGTAATGTAGGCGTTACCTGCTGCGTCCACAGCCAGTTTGAAGGCTAAGTCATCAGCAGCGCCACCTAAGTAGGTGCTGTAAAGTAAGGTATCTCCAGCCGCGTTCAACTTGAGCGCGAAGCCATCCGTCTGTCCTCCGCCAAATGCAGCTTGTACCGCGTTAATCGTAGGAAAGGTGACATTGGCTGGAGTGCTGGGAGAGGTGGTTACACCCGTGAGCAGGATATTGCCTGCACCATCAACGGCGATATCACCTGCTACATCTGAACCAGCACCACCGATGAACGTACTGAAAAGAACTGCATCGCCCGTTGGGTTGAGCTTGGTTACAAACACATCTGTCGTATTGGCAACTAGAGGGTTAAGCGTTGGTTGCACCACACCTGCTGTAACAGGAAAGTTAGCGGATGGTGTTGAGCCGGTCAGGTAAACCCCTGTGTCATCCACAGCAATGCCAAAGGCTTGCTCATCAAAGCCACCCACTGCATCGCCGTTGCCTCCGAGGTAGGTGGTATATTCCAATACTGGGTCAATAACTAGGGTGTAAGCTGGGTTATAGGCTCCCAGGGTGAATCCAACCTGATTGTTGCCTAGCAGGGTGTAGGTTCCCTGCACGGTATAGCGCTGTCCGTCGATGTCTTGGTAGATGTAAGGTGCGGCTTCAACTAACTCTCCCAAAGAAGTCTGCAACACTAGTGCCCCATCGTCTCGCAACTGGATGCTTTCAACACCGCTGAATTGCATCCGAATCTGCCCCGGATCAGCTCCGGGCGCAACGATAAATTCGCTCTTGAGTTCACCTTCGCTTCCTTTAAAGATGCGATCAATGCCCTGGTAAACATTTTGGTATACGATGCCGTCATAGGTAGGGACGTTGGTGTACCACTGACTGGGGTCATTACCCAAAAGAAAGTTCGCTACTCCCGGTAGGGGGTTCAATGCAGCAATTGAGGCATCAGGGTTGGCTCCCACCAGTTGCGATCGCACTACAGAATTCACTGTCTCGTCGTCCACTTGCTGTGAGGCAGTCAAGATAATCTCGTCTGGGGTAAAGAAGATGGTGTGCCCCGCCCCTCTAACCTGGAAGTCAACGTCTTGTGAGTTAATCTGACCCACATTGGCAATAAAGCTTAAGGGAAGCTGGCTAGGGGGATTAACCGTTATTCCAGACTCTGAAGCTGTCATGGCTCTATAACCTTTGCTAATTTTGGGTAAGAGCCTACCTGGAAATGGATGAACTCACAACCAGTTTGAGAACAAAAGCCCTGGAAAACCAAGCGTCAACTGTCAAACATCGAACGTAAAAAAATAAGTACTTTTCTCTGGTCAGAGAAAGCTATATCTTGCCGTCTTTCCATCTCCTTCTCAAAGCGTTCTCCCGTGTGGGGATAGCCTTGCTATCCTGAAGGAAATAACCCTGCTCGGATGATGAGGGCTTTGAACGATGACTGAACAACCCACCCGTATCTGTATCCTTGGTGGAGGCTTTGGCGGTCTCTATACTGCCCTGCGATTGAGCCAGCTACCTTGGGAAAAGCACCAACAACCCGAAATCATTCTCGTTGATCAAAACGATCGCTTCTTATTCTCGCCCCTATTGTATGAACTGCTCACTGGCGAACTGCAAACCTGGGAAATTGCCCCACCCTTTGAAGAATTGTTGGTGAATACGGGGGTGCGCTTCACTCAAGCGACTGTGGCAGGAATCAATCTTGATGAACATCGTGTCCAGCTACAAGATGGGCCTGAATTTTCTTATACCCGCTTAGTGTTGGCACTAGGAGGAGAAACTCCTCTGGATATGGCACCGGGAGTAGCGGAGTATGCGATCGGGTTCCGCACGATCGCAGATGCTTATCGTCTAGAAGAACGGTTGCGGATTTTGGAAGAGTCTGATAAGGATAAAATCCGGGTTGCGATCGTTGGTGCCGGTTACTCTGGGGTAGAGTTGGCGTGCAAGCTAGCCGATCGCTTGGGAGCAAGGGGTCGATTGCGCTTAATTGAACTGAGTGACATGATTCTCAGGACATCAACCGATTTTAATCGGGATGCCGCTCAAAGGGCCTTAGAAGACCGCCATGTCTGGCTCGATTTGGAAACAACGGTTGAATCCATTGAACCGGACACAATTTCGCTGTTGTATAAGGGACAGGTGGATACGATTCCGGTTGATCTCGTGTTGTGGACGGTGGGGACAAGAGTTGCCCCTGCGGTAAGATCGCTGCCTCTTAAGCCCAACAATCGGGGTCAGTTAACGACAACACCTACTCTACAAGTGCTTGATCATCCCGAAATTTTTGCCTTGGGTGATTTAGCCGATTGCCGCGATGCTGAAGGTCAACAAGTGCCTAACACGGCTCAAGCTGCATTCCAACAGGCTGATTATACTGCTTGGAATATCTGGGCTTCTCTCACTGGGCGTCCTCTGCTGCCTTTCCGCTATCAGCACTTAGGGGAGGCAATGACCTTGGGTATTGACAATGCCACATTTACAGGTTTAGGAATCAAGCTGGATGGGCCTTTTGCTCACCTGACACGGCGTCTTGCTTATCTCTATCGGATGCCAACACTAAACCACAAGCTGAAAGTTGGCTTTAACTGGATGGCTCAACCTTTGCTGGATTGGCTATCTGGAAGCGGTTAGTCTTGAACGGCAGAAGTCATATCATGTCCGATTGAATACCCATAGTTAGGACTGACGCTCCAGACACGGAGACGCCCAGACGCGGAAAAGTTTTTATTAGGGACAATTAGACGGACTTGATATCAGCTACTCTTTCAACTCCGGTTTTAAAAACCGGAGTTTTGTGAGAATGCTGTTTATAACAGGACGCGAATTTTATTTTTGTAGGCATTCGTATTTAAGCCATCCCCCGCATTCACGGTTGATTGGTTAATGCCTTGCTCTAACGCCTGAATTCGATCTTGAGTGGCTGGATGAGTACTCAAGAAAGTAGGAATAGAGCCTCTACTTTTGAGTAACTTTTCCATAAAGGAAACCATCGCCGAGGGTGCATAGCCAGCCTTTTCTAAATTGCGTAGCCCTAACTGATCGGCCTCCAATTCATCTTTCCGGCTGTTGGGACGCCGCAGGGCCAGGTCTACACCAATGTTGACCAATGTGCTACGGTCTAATCCAGCCGCTGCTGCCACGCCTCTTGTGATCGCTGCCTGACGCATTTGCTGGATCGAATGACGAGCTACGATGTGGGCGATTTCATGGGACATCACACTTGCCAACTCGGCTTCATTGTCTGCGGCAGCAATCAAACCCGTATTGAGGTAAACAAATCCTCCCATGGTTGCGAAAGCATTGATACTCTTATCATTCACCACCTGAAAGGTATAGGGAATATCAGGGCGTTTGCTCTGTTGTGCCAACCGCTGACCAATTCCTTGAACGTAGCGATTAATTTCGGAATTGCGATAGAGACGAATCTCTTTACTAACCAACTGGTTATTAATCTGCTTTCCGATTGCGACTTCCTGGCGATCGGAAATACTCGACAACTGAATGACCTGAACGCCATTCAGTATCAAGTCCAACCAAGACGCTTGCGCTACCTGAGGAATTCCTACAGCAAGACTTAGCGCCAAGACGAAAGACACCAATGGATAGAACCAGCGACGTCGATAATGATGGAAAATTGAGGAGAGGACATTCAACATGATGGATACGACTAATACAGGTCTATTCAATAAGCTTAGAAAACAAAAGACGTTGTTTAAGAGGTATTAGTTGCCATTTCCCGTTGATTTGCCCGGTACTCTGCATTCTAGCCATTCTCTAGAGTTGTACTCGACAGACCTAAAACGTTGCTAAAATTCAATCCGAAAAGGCAACCCAGTCATGCTGATCTCTTACAGCAGTCGTGGTAACTTATCACAGGAGTATTATAAAAAGGCATTTTCTAGGCTTTGAATGCAGAGCATATAGAGAATGCTTTTGGTGATAGTTCTTTTTGCAAAACCCTCACGCGCAACATTTCATGGCTATTTTGGATTCTAAAGGACGTTTATTCGGCAAGGTGAGCATTCTCGACGTGGGTGCCGCCTTAGTGATTTTATTAGTGATTATCGGTATCTTTTTCTTTCCCAGCACTACCGGTTCCGTGGCTCAGATTAACACAGCAACAAAACCCGTAGAAGTGGATTTGATTGTCCGGGGTTTGAGTGTGCGCGATCCGGACGCATTGATACAGCAATTTCAAGAGCAGAAAAAAACCAATATTATTATTCGCAATCAACCCTACGGTCAGGTTGACATTAAATCTGTCCAACAACTGCCGCAAACCTTAGCTGTACCGCAACCCGATGGCTCTGTCAAAGAGCTGCCTGATCCTAGAACGCGTACTGCTTTTAGCGTTGATATGCTGATGACTTTAGTGGGTCAAGGACAAATTACTAAAGATGGCCCCGTATTGGGCAATAACAAAATTAAAATTGGAACGCCGGTCGAGTTGGAGGGTATGGATTATAACTTCCGAGCCAGCGTCATTGAGGTGAGAGTGAATTGACATCCTCCCCACCTTCCGCTTAAGCAAGGTGGGGATTCCCATCATCACTGACAGGATTTCCTGACTCTACGAGCAACCTTACTCTTCTGGGTTTCCCCATCCAAACCGCGGGTCATCTCATCCTCAGGCGTTACTTTCCGAGTGCCCCTCGGTAGTTGTGCTAGACCTTGCAATGCTTTTATCAAAATGTTGATGGCTGCATTCGTATCTCGGTCATCCAAGTAACCGCAACGCGGACATTTATGAGTGCGAGTGGACAAAGATTTTTTAACTTCTTGTCCACAGTTGGAGCAATTCTGGGAAGTGTAATGAGGCGCAACAGCAATTACTGGCACATCAAACACCTTACCGAAGTACTCTAACCACTGCCTAAATAATGTCCAACTGGCATCAGATATTGACTTGGCTAGATGATGGTTTTTCACCATATTCCGCACTTTTAGGTCTTCAATGGCTACCAAGTCTGCCGACTGGACAAGCGCCCTTGCAGTCTTTACTGCAAAGTCTTTACGCCGCCTTGATACCTTGAGATGCGTCCTGCCCAACTGCTTAATGGCTTTGATGCGATTCTTAGAACCTTTAGTTCTGCGAGAAACCCGTTTTTGTGCCCTTTTTAATGCCTTTTCAGCTTTCCTTAAGAACCTGGGATTCTCTAATTTATTGCCATCAGAGTCGGTGTAGAAATGATTCAAGCCAACATCTATCCCTACCATCCGATTAGTGTGTCGCGCTTGTTCGTTACGTTCAGCTCCGATGGAAAATTGAACATAATACCCATCGGCTCGACGCACAACACGTACTCGCTTGATTTGCTCTTTTTGGTAAAAGTGTAAATCGCGAGTGCCCCACATTCTAAAGGTTCCAGCCTTGAAACCATCCCTAAATGTAATGGTCAATCGGTCATCCGACAGTAGCCATCCATCAACCTTATACTCTACCGAGCCGTGAGTTTGATGTTTTTTAAATTTAGGAAAACCCTTCTTACCGGAAAGGTGTTTCTTGCAGTTATCAAAGAACCGAGCTATGGCACTCCACGCTCTTTCGGCACTGGCTTGACAAGCCTGAGCCGAGAGCTTTTTACACCACTCAAACTGCTCTCTAAGAACCTTGCAATACTTGTTGAGGTCATACCTGTTGACTCCTTTATTCTCCATCCAGTAACGAATGCAGCTATTACGCACGAAACGCGCAGTACGAATCATCTCGTCTAAGATGGCGTACTGCGCGTCTGTTCCTCGTAATTTAGCCTCGAATACTAGCATGGTGACCTTGAATCTATGTCAACGTGATCGTGGGAGTCCCCAGGCTCAACGTAGTAGCCTGGGGAGGGATAACGGGACGCCGGAAGTATGTAGGCGTCCAATAAATCTCCCCTAAGCCATGCATAATTTACATGAACGTTTGAGCAACTTGACCCTGTTCCTCAGTTGGTGCATTCAGCAATTTCAGATATCGCCGGATTAAGCCAATAGTGACCGCAGGTAATTCTAACTGAGGCGTTAAGCCAACATCATCAAGAGTTTGAAAGACCTTAATGGCTTGGGGATTAAGATCGGCAAGACGCTTGCCAACTTCCGGGCCAGTAAACTCCGACTTTTGCCCCCAGATCATTGCTGTAGGGGTGGTTAGCTGGGAAATGTATAGGGATAAATCAAAACACAAGTCCCCCCGCACGAAAGCAAGTGCGGCATATTCAGCATTAGGTTGCTGAGCTGATGCTAAATAGGCGTCTACAATTTCCTGATAAACTCGCGTCGGACGGGCAAATTGTCGATTTTCTAAGAAACTGCGAATACCAACTTCGTTGGCAACACCGGTGCTGTAGAGGATGCGATCGAGGATGGGAGTGCTGACTAACTGAGCAAAAAAGCTGCGCGTGTAGTTTTCCCCAAAATCCGAGAGTCCTGCTGGAGTAGTGAGAATCAGGCACTTGAATAATTCAGGACGTGCGATCGCAGCTCGAATGGTAAACGCTGCGGTTAGGGAGGAAGCCACGACTGGCGTAGCTTGAGTGCAAGTCTGTTCAATAAATTCTATGATCGTAGTGATGTAATCATCAATTTTGTAATTCCGTTCTGGATGCTCAGAGCGACCCCAGCCTATTAAATCGGGTGCAAGAATTTGATAGTCAGTGGCAAATGCTGGGTAAACCTTTGACCATTCGTAGGCAGACGAACCCCCACCAAAACCGTGCAAAAACACTAATGGTGGCAACTCTTTCGGTTCAACTGTCTCGGTGTCTCGCCAGGGTTTTTTGTCGGCTGTGTAATACACCATGCTTCCCAGCGAGGTTACCACGGAGTGTTGTGTAAAACCATCGGGCTCAATCATGTCCAAACCTCATCGCTACTGCCATCATCACTGATTTTGGCTTAAGACAACTTCTTACTCTTGATTGATTCTTACAGACACCACCTCTAACGGGAGGAGGTTTGGAGGCAGCTCTTAAGGGGGAAAACTGAGTTTGTGCCCAATCCAAAAGGATTTGGGGAACTTGGAGGCCAATTGTTTCATCAAAGTATATTAGATAAGATGGCAACGTTTACCAAAAAAGTAAAAATAAAATCAGTAATTATGCCAAAGACTTTTGTAGTCTAAATAGTTGGCAATTTTCCGGAACATCATTATCTGACGAAGGAAAAATAATCAGCAACCGTGCAACCCCCACAGTGGTGATTTGAGGAGACTGGATAATTCAAGGGTGCTTCTAGCTTTCAAAATTCGTTGATCGTGTAGAAACCAAAAACATGCTTGTTTCACGTCAGCGCCGTTGACGGTCGTGCGGTTTTTGAGAAAGTGCGTTCATACTGAGTGTTATGGCAATACAATGCAGTGTCCAGTTGAATAAAGTCAGTGATTCAGAAGTTAGTGAATCAGCAACTGACTTGATGGAGCCGCCAGATGTGACGGCTTCTCCTTATTGGGGGGAAACTGAGTTTGACTCTAATTTACTCGTGATAAGACCTTCTAGTGTCTGCCTTAACCTGGAAGACTTGAAATGTTTTGAAGTGGTGGATCATCAGTTTCACCGCTATGGGATCATCTTCACAAATGCGATCGCGCTACAACCCTCCAATCCAGCAT